>JACCYC010000169.1 GCA_013696665.1 Burkholderiaceae bacterium
GGTTGCTGCCGCTCGAATGAAAGTTTGGTGCTCAGCCGCTGGTACACCTTTTTCAGCGTGGCGGCGTCCGCCGCTGGGAAATACTCGGCGCTCGTAACATCGGCGATCTTCTTCAGCGCCTCTTCATCGAGCCGCACGCGCATGTTCCAGCCTTCAGCGCTCACCGTAACCCCCTCGGTTGTGCCGATGCCCACTGTGTAAATGCGCACCCCGTAATCGGACGCGATCTCGGCAGCCTTCAGTGGGTCTGGCCCAACATTGCTCTGGCCATCCGACAGCAGAACGATCGCAACCTGCTTGTTGTCGCCCTTGGGTTCGCGCGCGGGCAACTCGTCGGTTCGTCTGATTTTCTTCTCACCCGCGCGTGGATTGATGAACTCTTCGACGTCAATCCGAGCTGCAGGCAGCAGCGCATCGAGCGCGATGATCAGGCCGGAGCCCAAAGCGGTGCCACGCTGCGTTTCCAGCCGGTCGATCGCCGCGACAATATCTTCGCGATTATCGGTGGGTGATTGCACCACGGCCGCGGAGGCGGCGACCGCGACTACGCCAATTCGAACATTGCTTGGTTGCGCTTCGATGAAAGTCTTCGCCGCGTCACGTGCGGCGGTCAGGCGGTTCGGCTTGATGTCGGTCGCGCGCATGCTGTTCGACATGTCGAGCGCAAGAATGATCGCGTCGAGCCTTGCGGGCAGTGTCAGCGCAGCCTGTGGGCGCGCGATGGCCAGAATCAGCGCAGTCAGCGCCAGAACCCAAAACAGTGCCGGAAGCATGCGGCGCATCCTGCTCGCGGTGCCCAGTGCGTGGCCGCCGACGGTTTCAAGACTTGCGTAGCGGCTCGATGTTTTTGAGCGCCGCTTCAGCAGCGCCCAGTAAAGCGCCGCAGCCAGTGGGACTATCACCAGCAGCCACAGCAAGCTCGGCCACAGAAACGTCAGAGAGCCGGTGTCGAGCATCGGGTCTAACTTGCTCGGTTGAGTGCGCGCGACGCCGACACGCCAGTGGCCAGCTGGCTGCGCCGTTTACGCAGCTGCGTAAAGCGCAGCAATGCCTGATCGAGCGGTTCATCGGTCGTCAGTTCCAGACAATCAACGCCCGCTTCGGACAGTCCGTTGCGCAGCGTCTGTTCGCGCTGTGCCGCAGCGTCGGCAAAACGCTTACGAAACCGTCGATCATGCGTGTCGACAAATATCTGCTCGCCGGTTTCCGCATCCTGCATCACGACCAGCCCAATATTTGGAAGCTCGAGCTCCATCGGGTCGTAGAGGCGCACCGCGATCACTTCATGCCGGCGCGCGAGCATCGCAAGCGAGCGACCCCAGCCGGGCTTGCTGATGAAATCCGATACAACGAACACGACCGAGCGGCGCTTGATCATCGGATGCGCCATCGCGAGCAAGGCGGTGAGGTCAGTTTCGCTGCCCGCTGCTGCGGCTTCCGTTTTCAACATTCGGTCCAGCACATGCAACACGTGTCGGCGGCCGTTCCGGGCTGGAATCATTTCGTTGCCGCCGTGGGTATGCAGGATGGCGCCGACCCGATTTCCGTAGCGTGTGAACAATCGCGCCAGCACAGCCACCAACTCGCTCGACAGTTCACGCTTGCGCTTTTGCTGCGACCCGAAATCGACCGAGCCCGAAAGATCGAGAACGAACCACGCGGCGACCTCGCGATCTTCCTGAAACTCGCGCACGTAGGGGGTCGGTGAACGCGCAGTGACGTTCCAATCGATGTAGCGCACATCGTCGTGCAACTGGTACTCGCGCAAATCAGCCAGATCGAGCCCGAAGCCCCGAAACAGGGTTCGATAGTCGCCCTGCAAAAGCCCGTCGAGCCGCCGCAGCACCGTGAATTCAAGGCGCCGTAGCAGCAGCTCCGCATCCGGTCGAGCGACCGGCTCGTTTGCCGCCGGCGTGTCGGGGGGGTCCTTACGAAGCCGTCGCCACCCGAACATGCGCCTCCAGCGGTTTGTCCGGCGCGGGTATCGCCTGCAGCACACGCATCACGATCTGATCAGCAGTCTGCCCATCCGACAGCGCTTCATAGCTCAACACCAGGCGATGCCGCAGAACATCAGGGACCAGATCGATCATGTCTTCCGGCAGCACGTAGTTGCGGCCGCGCAGATATGCCAGAGCACGTGCGCCTTCCACCATGTTAATTGTGGCGCGCGGGCTCGCGCCGAACGTCAGGTAGCGCGCCATCTCTTTTAAGCCATAGCGCTCCGGGCGTCGCGTCGCTGCCACCAGCTTGACCGCGTATTGCATCAACCCGGGGTCGACGTAGATCTTGCGGCACTCGGCCTGCAGTTCCTTCAGCTGCGAGGTGCTGCAAACGGCGCTGACGGTCGCCGCAACACCGGTGACCCGCTCGACGATGACAAACTCCTCTTCCTCACTGGGATAGCCGACCAGCACCTTCATCATGAAGCGATCGACCTGAGCTTCGGGCAACGGGTACGTACCCTCGGTTTCGATCGGATTCTGCGTCGCCATCACGAGGAAAGGCTCGGGCACGCGGTGTGATTCTCCGGCGATCGTGACTTGCCGCTCCTGCATCACCTCGAGCAGCGCGCTCTGTACCTTCGCCGGCGCGCGATTGATCTCATCGGCGAGCAGAAGGTTGGTAAACACCGGGCCAAGCACCGTGGAGAACTCACCGGACTTCTGGTTGTACATGCGCGTACCGATCAGATCTGCCGGCAGCAAGTCGGGCGTGAACTGAATACGTTTGAACGTTCCGCGGATCGTCTTGGCGAGGGTGTTTACCGTCAGCGTCTTGGCCAGCCCCGGCACTCCTTCAACGAGCAAATGCCCCTGCGCGAGTATCGCGACCAGTACTCGCTCAAGGAAATGATCTTGTCCAACGACGACACGTTTGACTTCATAGAGCACGTTTTGCATCAACGCGCCCGCGTTGCGGCTTGTGTATTCGTCCATCGCTCTTCCTGTAATTGCCTTCTAAAAATCGTCTGGCTCTGCCAGCGATTTGTTCGCTAACTAATCGAACAAAAGTAGGTCTGCAGTTTTGTTCGCTTTTAAAACGGTGGAACGCCAACGGCGCCGCCGGCGCTTTCAATCGTGGCGGCGAAACCGATGCCGGCAAAGGTGGGGCCGGTCGGGTTAAGAATCGCGGTCACGATGCCGACTACTTCGCCGCTCATCGTAATCAGTGGCCCGCCCGAGTTGCCCGGGTTGGCGGCAGCGTCGAATTGAATCAGGCCGGTCAATATGCGCTTGCCTTCACGCGAGCGAAACTCGCGGTCGAGGCCGGAAACCACGCCGGCGCTGGTGGAGGGACCAATGCCGAAGGGGAACCCGACGGCGACGACCTCGTCGCCCGATTGCAGGTGCGCTGTTGAACCCAAAGTGGCCGGCTGCAGGTCATCAGGCAATTTCTTGGCCTTGATCACAGCCAGATCGTTCTCCGGATAGACGCGAATGACGTCGACCTCGGACTCGGTGCCGTCGAAGAACGTGACCGACATTCGTTTTGCGCCGGTGACCACATGCAGATTGGTCAAAATCGTTCCGTTGTCGACGATCACGACCCCCGAGCCGACGCCGTTCATGCGCTCGCCGGCGCCGGGCTCGTCGTCTTCGTCGTAGCCGCGCACGCGCACCACTGAAGGCATTACCAAAGCTGCGGCCTTGGTTGCCCGCGACGGCAGCGTCTTCGTATCGAGCGTGTGCAGCACAGCGGCATCGATATCGTCCTGCGACAGTTCGCGACCGGTCGGCCGCATCTGGTCGCGCACTACAAAAAGCCCCAAAGCGATCAACATGCCGCCGAACAACAGCAACGCACGATCATGTCTTAGCGCAAACGACCGCGCGCGCCCGGGCGGAACCGGCAACTTTGCTGCCGGCAGGTTCGGCATCGCTGTACGCGCCGCCGTGGCAACGGCCGCGGGTGGCGGATCGCTACGCGCGGGCTTTGCTGCGCTGTATAGCGCGGGTCTTTTCATCGGGAAAAAGTAGCATGGACGGGTGATAGAGTAACCGCGCAGAGGAACGACGAGTACGCCGAGCCAGTCATATGAGCGGAAGTTCGGGAAAATGGTTCACCTCTGAAGTCGCGCTAATACGTCTGTAAGGGAACACGATGCGGTTCTTGTGGCCCGAGATGCTCTGGGTGCTGCTGCTGCTGCCTTTGCTGGTAACGGCTTACGTCTTCATTCTGCGGCGACGCAAGCGCGCTGCGATCCGCTATTCGAGTCTTTTACTGGTGCGCGAGGCAGTGCGCGGGCAGCGTTTCCGCCGGCATGTTCCGCCCGCGCTGTTTCTGCTGTCGTTGGTTGCGGCGCTGTTCGCAATGGCTCGTCCGACCGCGTCAGTCACGCTGCCGTCTCAGTACATGACGGTCGCGCTTGCGATGGACGTCTCGCGCAGCATGCAGGCCACCGACGTTGAACCGACGCGAATCAGCGCGGCGCAGGTGGCCGCGAAAGCGTTCATCGAGGAGTTGCCGCGCAACGTGCGGCTCGGCATCGTGTCATTTGCAGGCACCGCCAACGTGGTGCAGACACCGACCGACGTCAAGCAGGACATGCTCGACGCGATCGATCGCTTTCAATTGCAGCGAGCGACTGCGACCGGCAGCGGGCTGATTCTGGCGTTGTCGATGTTGTTTCCAGAGGAAGGCATCGATATCGACTCGGTGATCGCAAGTCAGGCGCGCTCGCGCGGGCATCCCGGGGGCGCAGCGCCGATCGATCGGCCGCGCAAGAGTGAGGAAAAGAAAGTGCTACAGCCAATGGCCCCCGGTTCGTATCCTTCTGGCGTCATCATCCTGCTGAGCGACGGCCGGCGCACGACAGGGCCGGATCCTATTGAAGTTGCCAAGATGGCGGCCGAGCGCGGCGTGCGCGTTTATACGGTAGGGTTCGGCACGCTGGAAGGAACGACGATCAGCATGGACAACTATTCGTTCTATGTGCGGCTCGACGAGGAAACCTTGAAAAGTATCGCCAAGATCACGGGCGGCGAATACTTTCACGCCGGTACCGGCGCGGACTTGCGTAGGGTGTACACGCATCTGAGCACCAAACTGTCGATGGAGCGCAAGGAGACCGAGGTGAGCGCGTTGTTCAGTGCAGTCGCCGCGGTGCTGGCGTTGATGGCAGCCATGCTTTCGGTGCTGTGGTTCCACCGGGGCGCGCGTCCCGCTGCGTCTGCCTAGCTCGACGTCGGCGCCAAGCCTCCCGCTCGTACGCCGAGCAGACGAATGCGCTTTGTCAGCGCGACGCGCTTTAAGCATTCGCCTGCGGCGCGTCGGATCTGATCCGAATCATCGGTCGGCTGCGCCAGTGTGTTGTCTCGCGTCACTGTCTTGAAATCTTCGAAGCGGAGCTTGATGCCGATCGTACGGCTCACGTAGCGCTTGCGCCGCAGGTCGTCTCCCAGTTCGTGGCAAAGCGCCGTGAAAATCTGCGACAGCCTGGCGCGATCTCGCACGGCGTGAAGATCGTGGTCGAACGTGGTTTCGCGGCTCATCGACTTCGGTTCGGAAAACGTCACGACCGCGCGGTCGTCGCGACCATGTGAAGCGTCATGCATCCAAACTGCGTTTGCCTTGCCGAAATTTTGCGCCAGCCACGCGGGGTCTGCCAGTGCAAGCTCGCCGATGGTGGCGATGCCCAGTCGCGCAAGTTTCGCAGCGCCTTTGGGTCCGACGCCGTGCAACCGCCGCACTGGCATCGGCCATAGGCGGGCCTCGACGTCAGCACCCGTCACAATGGTCAGTCCATTGGGCTTGTCGAGTTCTGAAGCGATCTTCGCGATCAGCTTGTTCGATGCGAGGCCGATCGAGCACGACAAACCCGTCGCATCGCGCACCGCGTTTTTAAGCTCTTGCGCGATCTCTCGCGCCGACCACCACGCTTCGTCCGCATCGGGCTCACGCGCGCTGTATCCATCGTCGTCGTTGGCCGGCATCCGCGCGGCAACAAGATCGGTCAGATCGATATAGATCTCGTCGATTCCGCGATCTTCGACGTGCGGCGCGATTGTCTGCACCGCGGCTTTGAATAGGCGCGAGTAGGTGCGGTACTGGTCGAAATCAGTCGGAAGTAAAACCGCTTCCGGCGCCTTCTGCGCCGCTTTCATCAGCCCCATTGCCGAGTGAATGCCAAACGCGCGCGCCTCATAGGTGGCAGTGGTCACCACGCCACGGCCAACATAACCCCGCAAGCGCGCAAACCGGCGGCGCTGCTCACCGCTCACCGCGTCGGTCTCCCATACCGGCTGATGCCGTGCGCCACCGCCGATCACGACCGGCGTCCCCTGCAACTCCGGATATCGCAGCAGCTCGACCGACGCATAGAAGGCGTCCATATCGAGGTGAGCAATTACGCGCGCGGGTCCGGACATGTGATCACGAGTGGCAGTTAAAGTGTATGTCGTCTCGCGCGCATCGGCGGTCGGGCTTGAACACGCAAAATGATCGTCTGGTTATCTACGGCGCGGCCTCGTTGCGCGGGCTGGCGGCCGGCGCGATCAGCGTTCTTGCCGCCGTTTATCTCGCAAAGCGTGGGTTCGACGAGGCGGCGATTGGCGTGGTGCTGAGCGCAGGGCTGGCCGGCGTGTTCGCGGGCACGATCTTCGGAACTTACTACGCCGATCGATTCGGGCGCCGCCGCAGTCTGGTTGCACTGTCGTTGCTGGCAGCGATCGGTGGCGCGGCGCTGGTATGGACCGGGACGTTGTGGGCAGCTGCGTTGGCCGCTTTCCTTGGCATGCTCAACACGCAGGGCTCCGATCGCGGCGCGGCGCAGGCGCTCGAGCAGGCGATCTTGCCGGCCACGACCAGCGATGCGGAGCGCACGCAGGTGTATGCACGCTATAACGCGCTCGCCGATGTCGGCGGTGCAGCAGGCGCGTTACTGGCAGCGCTTCCGGCATTGCTGCGCGATCATTGGCAAGTAGCCGAACTGCGTGCGTACGACTCGACCATATTTTTGTATGCCGCATTGAGCCTCCTCGTAGCCTGGGCGTATTCGCAATTGTCCGATCGGGCGGAGCGCGCTCCGGTGGCGCTGCCACTGTCAGACTCGCACGGCACAGCTCCAGGCGTCAGGCGGCAGGTGCACAAGTTTGCATTGCTGTCGGGCCTCGACGCCGTGGGCGGAGGCTTCATTGGATCCGCGCTAATCGCCTATTTCTTGTACGTTCGATTCGGCGTCAACGAGACCGAGCTCGCGCTGCTGTTCGTTGCGGCGCGAACGATGACCGTGTTGTCGCACTTCCTCGCCGCGTGGCTCGCCCGCCGTATCGGGCTCGTGAACACGATGGTCTTTACCCACATCCCATCGAGCCTGTTGTTGTTGACGTTGCCGATCGCGCCGACGTTCGGCGTTGCAGCGGCGCTGTTCATTCTGCGTGAGGGGCTCTCCGAAATGGACGTGCCGACACGGCAGTCGTACCTGATGGCGATTGTGCCGCCGCACGAGCGCGCGTGGGCGGCGGGAATATCGCAGCTTGCGCGCGCCGGCGGCCGCATGGTTTCACCGTTGCTCGCAGGCGCGGCAATGCAGGCGGGTGCATTGTGGGTGCCACTGGCCGCGGGTGCGGCGATCAAGATCGCATACGACCTGCTGCTTTGGCGAGCGTTTCGCCTGATCAGGCCGCCGGAAGAGCAGGGTTGACCGTTAGCGGGTCAGCGTTTGCGAGCGAGCGTCAATCCGTCGCCGATCGGAAGCAACGATAGGTCGACGCGGGAATCGTCGCGCAGCTTCACGTTCAGCGCCTGCAATGCCGCAGTGTCCGCATCTTTAGTTGCGTCGACGACAGGCTCGGCGACCCTGCCGCTCCATAAAGTGTTGTCGATCGCTATCAGGCCACCGGCCCGCACCAAGCGCAGGCAGCGCTCGTAATACGCGTCGTAATTGGATTTGTCCGCGTCGATAAATGCGAAGTCATAGCGTCCGGCTTCCCCGGCCGCGAGTCTCGCGTCGAGCGTGTGGACTGCGGGCTCCAGGACAAGATCAATTTTGTCGGCCACGCCCGCGCGCAGCCAGAAAGGACGGCCGATTCGCGTGTACTCATCGCTCACATCGCAGGCAAGGACGTGGCCGTCGGGTGGAAGCGCCAACGCGACGGCGAGCGCGCTGTAACCGGTGAAAACGCCGACTTCGATCGTGCGCCGTGCACCGATCAGCTTGACCAGCAGCGCCAGCAGCTGCCCCTGCTCGGGCGAGATCTGCATGTTCGCGTCCGGATGCTCGCTGGTTGCTGCGCGCAGCTCGGCGAGTGCGGAATGCTCGCGCAGCGACGTGTCGAGTACGTACTGATATAGACGATCGTCCAGATTCAGCGTTCTGCGTGACATCGTTAACGCGTCGAATCAGTCAGCGCGCCGGGCTTCGTATTCGGCGGGCGTCGAGCCGCCCCGCGTCAGCAGATCTCTTAGCGACTGCACCGAATGACGATCCATCGTGTTGCCGCCGTGATGCGGTCGATGCAGCACGCCCTCCGCCTCGTTCAACTTGACCCGCATGCGCGCGCCGGCGACGGATTCCATTTGCGCGCCCAGGTGTTTCAGCAGCGACTCGATCTCACGGAATTGCAGCTTCGTGTTGACCGGGTCCTGAAATATTTCGCGCAGCAAATTGACATGCTTCTGGCTCATAGAAATGGATTGACCAGTTTGGATCAGGCGCGATCGTACCTGCACTGGGCAGAACGCCGAGTTACGCGGCTGGCTTGATCGATTGCGCCGTTGGAGCAGCGGTGAACAGCCCGCAAACGGCATGCGCAAATGCCGCATGCTGAGATTGCGCCTACCGAGCGCGATGTCTTCTGGTATTGCGATAACACCGACAAACTGCACGCGCCGCGAAACGCGCGCGGTTTGATGCAAATGCTCTACGTCGAGTGGAGCCCAGCTAAGCTGCCGCGGCGCCCACGAGCACGCGCAACCGCAGTTGCGCCGAGCACCGATAAAAGACAACGATACTGATCAACGTTGCTGGTACGGAGGTGGTGCGGCGTTAGGGGGCGGAATTGCCGCGTTTGGCGGCGGAGTGTTCGGGGGTGGAACCGCTGCATTTGGCGGGGGCGCGTTGCGCGGTGGAATTGCCGCGTACGGTGGTCGCGCGCCGGCATAGGGCGCAGGCGTCGGATAAGCGGCCGTTTGCCGCATTGACCGCGCGTAGCTTGCCGGCATCGGCACCTTATGACCACTCGCATACATACATTGGTAATACGTGTTGTCGAACCTTTGCTGTGAAGTGTAGGCAGCGGCTTGCGCATTCCCGGCCCCGACCGCACTCCCGCCAAATAGACCCAGCCCAGCCCCGACACGAGCACCGTCGCCGCCAGCAAGAATGCCGCCGACCGCAGCGCCCAGAATGGTCCCGACGACAGCGCTTCCAACAGCAGCATCGGTGGCCGCCTCGCCGGGGGTTCCACCGGCCTGTACCGCGTACTGCCGGCACGAGGCATCGTCATATTGAAACTGATCTATTGGCTTTCGGCTGCCCGGCATAGCCGAATATGTGGGGCCGGTCGGTACCGTGACACACCCTGCGAGCGCTGTGGCAGCAACGATCGCCAGCACCCTGTTATGCGCCTTCATCGCGCGCCCTGTGAAGGTTGCGGAGTCACGCGTTGCCAGCCTTCAGCGCAGCTTGCGACGTAGGGGTAATAGCTTCGGGCGCTCGCGCACCAGTACCACCACTGTTGTGCATTCGCGTCAACTGGCGCTGTCTGTAGAGGCGGCTGTGCTGCAGCAACCTGATCGTTCTCAATCCATACGCGGGGTTCTTGTGGAACCATGACAACGGGCGGTGATGCATAAACAACTGGAGGGCCCCAATAACCAGGGCCCCAATAGCCAGAACCGCCCCAGTAGCCTGGGCCCCAATAGCGGGGGCCACCCCAATAGCCAAACGAAAAGTTTACAGACGGTCCATGGTGGTGATAGCCGTGCCTGTGATTGCCGCGTGCCGACGCGGAATCACAGGCCATCAGCAGACTTGCGACCATTGTGGCCGAGGTAATCAATGCTCTCAGCGGGGTCATCCCGTTTCCTTAACAAGCGACGTCACGTATGACTTAACGGCGCAATGCTAGTTCGAGACGACCCCAAAAGCGGTAGCAAAATGTAACTGAGCGCTACCGCTCTTTAGGGTTTTGTCGTCACGTCTGACTACTGTTTCCAAGGTATGTAGTCGCGCCAGTCACGCCAGTCCGGCAACGAAGAGCGGCGCTCGCGCAACACATAGACGGCCACCAAAGCTATAACCGCGGCGCTGCCGAGCGCTATCAACGACGGGGTTGCCTTGCGCAGACGGCGCTTCCAAACGTCGCGGGAGCGATTGTTCTCGAACAACACCGGCTCAAGACTTGACTCATACGCCGGTGAGATTGGATCACTGGCAGGAAAACTTTCGGCGATTGCCTGATCGAGCAGGCGTTCATCATGCTCGGGTGAATTCACCGGCGGTATTTTCAAAGGCGATTCTGTCGGGTGATAACCGGATCGTGTTGAGGTCGTAGTCATGGGTCCTCCAAGGGGTGAAGCGCGGTGTGGCAATGATTCAAGCAAGCGTTGTGCCGTGAGTGGATAACCTCGCCGGAGAAAGTTAGCTGGTACTCACTCGCCCGAATCACGTTCCCCCAACGTATCTTGCAAATAAACCATCTGCACGAATACCAGCAGCGCAGCGGTGGCCGGTGCTGCGAGCAGTAAGCCTAGCCAACCAAACAGGAGTCCAGCGACCACAAGCGCCGCCAGCGATAGTGCCGGCGGGACCGAAACCGTGCGTTGCTCGATCAGCGGGGTCAGCACGTAGCCCTCGACGCTTTGAATCGCAACAAATAGCGCGATGACATAAAGGGCCTGCGCCGGACCTTGCAGCAGCGCAAACAAAGCGGCGGGGACTGCCGCGAGGAGGGGCCCGATGTTGGGTATGAAATCCAGCAGTGCTGCAATCAATGCCAAGGTCGCAGCCAGCGGCACACCTAGCGCGGTCAGCCCGATGAATACTGCAATGCCGACCAGCACCATTGAAAGGCCTTTGCCAATCAGCCACCAGCGAAGTGTTTCGCCCATCGCATACAGCACCTCGCGCGCTCGCTCGCGTCGCGCGACAGGAAACAGGCGCACCAGCCCATTGATATAAGGCTTTGGCTGAAATGCAAGATAGAGCGCAATGACGACCACCACGGCCGTGTTCCCAAGGGCGGCGAGTGTTCCAGAGACCGCGCCGGTTACCGTGCTCGCCGCGGCGTGCTCCCCGGCGGACGAACTTGTGCGAGCGTCAAATAGGGTTTCGAGCCACGCGAAGCGGCTCAACTCCTGTTGCAGCTTCTGCAGCGTGGCTGGCAACTGGGCTCGCAGCTCACGGACTTGTTCGCCGATCGATGGCGCAATCAGCCAGCCAATTACCGTGAACGAAACCACAAGCAGCACGACTACGATCACGAGTCCGATCTGTTCGGAAATGCCCAGGCGTTTGGCAAGCGGCTTCGACAGCGCGTGCAGCATCAAAGCGACAAGGATGCTGGCAAATATGAGCAGCACCACCTCGACCGCAAATGCGAGCAGCAGCAGCGCCGCCGCGCCAAACGCAATTTTAAGCAATGTGTTCTTGGTCATGATGTTGTCTGGCCGGTGCGCGCCCTCACGTCGAGGCCGGACCATTGCTCGAACTTGGCCGCGATCGAGTGCTCAATCTCTTCAATTCTGCGCCGATCGACTTTGATGATGTCGCTGCCGAAACGGTGATAGTCGGCCTGGCTCATGCGGGCGGATAGTTCTCGCTGCTCGGCCTCAAGCGCTTCGATCTCAACCGGCAGCGCCGCGAGTTGACGTTGTTCTTTATAAGAAAGCTTCTGTTTCGTGACAGGTGGCACTGCAACCACCGGTGCCTGCTCGCCGAGCGGTTTTTCCCAGCTCGGGCGGCTGACCGACGAACGCTGCTGCAGCCAGTCCGAGTAACCGCCGACAAACTCGCGCCAGACGCCAGAGCCTTCGGCCACCAGCGTCTGCGTCACGACGTTGTCAAGAAACGCTCGATCGTGACTCACCAGCAACAGCGTGCCGGAGTAGTCCTGCAACGTCGTTTCGAGTAACTCCAGAGATTCGATATCGAGGTCGTTGGTCGGCTCGTCGAGCACCAGCAGATTCGCCGGGCGCGCGAACAGGCGTGCGAGCAGCAGCCGATTGCGTTCGCCGCCGGAGAGCGTCTTCACGCGCGCTTCGGCGCGCTGCGGTGGAAACAGAAAATCGGCGAGATAGGTCATCACATGTTTTCGTTCGGTGCCGATCTCGATCCAGTCGGAGCCCGGGCTGATGGTCTCGGCCAACGTGCTCTCCGGGTCGAGTGCATCACGCATCTGGTCGAAGTAGGCGACCTGCACATTGGTTCCCGTTTGCACGGTGCCATCGTCCGGCCCAAGTGCGCCGAGCATCAACTGAAGAAGGGTTGTCTTGCCAGCGCCATTGGGACCGATCAGTCCGATCCGATCGCCGCGCAGGATCCGCATCGATAGCGATTCAACGATGACCTTGTCGCCGAATCGTTTCGTGACGTCGGTGAGTTCAGCGACGAGCTTGCCCGAGCGCTCGCCGGCATCGACGCTCAGCTTTACGCGGCCTATCGTTTCGCGGCGCGCCGTACGCTGGCGCCGCAGGCGTTCGAGTCGTTCGACGCGACCCGCATTGCGCGTACGGCGGGCCTCGATCCCGCGCCTTATCCACGCCTCCTCCTGCTGCCAGAAGCGATCAAACTTTCTCGCTGCAGTATGTTCTGCCGACAGTTCGACTGCACGGCGCGCCTCCCACGCGCTGTAGTTACCGGGGTAAGACCGCAGCAGGCCGCGGTCAAGCTCGACGATGCGTGTCGTGACGCGGTCAAGGAACGCGCGGTCGTGGGTGATCACGATCGATGTCTGCTTGGCGAGCAATTCTTCGATGCGCGTAATGCCATCGATGTCGAGATGATTGGTCGGCTCGTCGAGCAACATCAGGTCAGGCGACAGTGCGAATGCCAGTGCGAGTGCGCCGCGCTTGCGTTCGCCGCCAGAGAGCTGCGCCGGGTCCGCAGCTTCATCTAAGCCGAGCCTGTGCATGTACTCGATTAGTCGGGCCTCAATCCGCCAGCGCTCGCGATCGTCATGAAAATGAGCATCGATGTCGCCGCGTAGCGCCAGGCTCAGGCGCAGGGTGGCGGCCGGCGGCAGAACAGGCTCCTGTTCCACGAGCGCTATCGAGACACCGTCCCTTTTCTTGATTTCGCCATCGTCGAGGTCGATGCGCCCGGCGATTGCATTGAGCAGCGAACTCTTTCCCGTACCGTTGCGGCCGATCAACCCGATGCGGTCGCCCGCCCGCACGGTCAGCGACGCCCGGTCGAGCAGCGGATGCAGGCCGAAGGCCAGTTCGGCATCGATCAGGGTCAATAGCGGCATGATTAGCGGGCCGGCTCCTGGCCGGCAGTCGAACGCGGCTCGAAACCGATCAGCACGATGCCGACTCCAGCGCACGCGAGCGCGATCGCCTGCAGCCACGTGAACGTCTCGCCGAGCATGAATACGCCGACGAGCGTCGCTGCGATAGGCATGGCGACCGTGAATACGCCTGCGCGGCTCGCAGCCACATTCTTCAAACCCGCGACCCACATCCAGACGGCGAACAAGCTGGCGGCCAGCGCGTAGAAAATCAACAGCAGCCCCAGTTCTACGGTGAACGTGTTGGCATTGAAGTCGCTCAGTTGCCAGAGTCCCAGAGGCGCCATTAATGCGAGCCCCCACAGATTGATCAACGCGGACACTCGCAACGGCGCTCGCGTTGCCGAAAGCCGCTTCGCGATGATGACGTAGATCGCTTCGCACACGACAGCGGCAAACATCAGCAGGTTGCCCAGCAATGACAGTGCGGTTGTACTCGAACTGACCGCTGCCTCCGCCGGTTTCGCAAATTGCAGCAGCAAAATGCCAAATACCGCAAATGCGATTGCTATCCAAACCCGCTTCGTCAACGGCTCGCGCAGCAACCAGTGCGACAAGAGCGCCACCACTGCCGGCAGCGTTGCCAGCGTGACGCCTGCAGCCGTCGCCGTGGTCAGCTTGATTCCGGTCAACATGCAGATTGAAAACAGGAAGTTGCCGAAAAATGACAGCAGGAAAAGAAGTCTCTGCTCGGTCCGGGTGAATTGCGGTTCGTCCAGTCGCGGCAACGTCCACGGCAGCATGGCAACCGCGCCGATAAGGAAGCGCAGAAAGCCCAGTGCAAACACCGGGATTACAGCCGCCAGCGGCTTTGACAGTGCGACATACGTTCCCACCAGCGCCATCGAACCGGTCAGAAGGATGGAAGAAGTAAAGCGCGACATCCCGGTGCTGATGTTCATGGGGCAGCGACGATACCCGACGGCTGATCGCGACCGGCGAACACCCTTGCGATGCATATCCATATGCTCACGAGGTCACAACTTGGTGCGCGGCTTGCTTATGATTCCCAGCTGTCCACTCATACACAAAGCATGAAATCCGTCACGCATTGGTTTGCCTGCTTGCTTTGCTCGGCGTTGGCCGTGGCGTCTATTCAAGCTTCGGCCCAGACGCTGCAGGCGTCGCGCGTGCCCGAGGAAATGCGGACGCAACAAGGCCTTTATCTTTCGCCTAAGCAAGCGCACCAGTTCGTGCGTGCGCAAAAAGGAAAAGTGTTGTTCATCGACGTGCGGACCCGGGCCGAAGCGCAGTTTCTGGGCATGGCAACTCCGGTCGATGCACTGGTGCCGTATGTCGAGTTTCAGGATTTCATGACCGACTGGGACGAAAATCGAAGCTTTTACAGACTCGAGCCGTTCAGCGATTTCGTGCCGGAGGTAGGGCGACGTATGCAGTCAAAGGGGCTGAGCAAGGATGACCGGGTTGTGCTGATCTGCCGCTCGGGAGAGCGCAGCTCGCGTGCGGCAGACTTACTCACCAGCTCGGGCTACACGCGCGTGCATACCGTTGTTTACGGGTTTGAGGGTGAACTGTCCGATGGCGGGCGCCGCAATTTAAATGGCTGGAAGAACGCTGGCCTGCCCTGGAGCTACGAGCTCGATCGCAAGAAAATGTATTTTCCGCGCTAGCCGAGCGGATGTACGCGACGCCTTAGGCACTCGCATGGTTTGCGCTGGCTGACTCCGCCCCCATAATCCGGTCGCTATGGCGACCAAGCTCTTCCGGCAGCAGGCAATCGATGCGCAGCGTGAAAAGCTGCTCGGCGAGGTTTCACTTGCGCGCACCGTGCCGATGTGGGGCTATACGTTGCTCGCTGTGGGCTTCGCAGCGGGCCTCGTTGCGTTTTCAATCTGGGGCGAGTATTCACGGCGTGAACGCGTGGATGGGTTCCTTGCTCTCGATTCCGGTGCAGCGCGTTTGCTTGCGCCACAGGCGGGCACGATCACCGAGATCCTTGCCAAGGAAGGCGAGGACGTGAAGGTCGGGCAGCCGTTGATCCGTCTTTCATTCGATCGCGGCACGGCGTCGGGCGTTACGGCCGGCGAACTCGTGCAGCGTGAGATCGGTGACCGCATCACCGGGCTGGAGCGCGAGCAGCTGCAAGTCAAGTTGCTGGGGACGCAGCAGACCGAAATCCTGCGTCGCAAGATCGACGATCTGCAACGTGAGCTTGCGCAGTCCGACCTCGAGATCAGGGCGCAGCAGACGCGCCTTGCTTCGTCGCGTAACGAGTATCAGCGCGCCGAAGATTTGTACAAGGACAAGTTTTACTCGGAAAGCAAACTGATCGAGTTTCGCAACAACGTACTCGATCAGCAGGTGAAGCTTGAGGGAATCAAGCGTCAGCGTGCCACGGTCGAGCGTGAGCTGTCGTCGGCACGCGCGGAGTTGCCGATGGTGGGCACCAAGGTCGCAACGCAGATTGACCAGGTCAAGCGCCAGATGAGCGAGTTGCAGCAAGGCAGTGTCGAGCAGGCGGCCAAGCGCGAGAACGTCATCCGTGCGCCGATCGCCGGCGTGTTCACCAATATCGCGGCGAACAGCGGCGAAGCCGTTGCCGATGAAGCTCCTCTCGCAATGGTGGTGCCCAGGGGAGGTGGCCTGCACGCGCAGCTGCTGGTGCCCACGCGCGCCATCGGGTTCGTGCAGCCCGGTCAGGCGGTGGTGCTGCGCTACGACGCGTTCCCATTTCAGCGCTTTGGTCAGTACCGCGGTACGGTCGAGCGCGTCAGCAGCAGCGTGTGGTCGCCCGGCGAGAAGGTCGGTCCGGTCACGGTTCGAGAGCCGGTCTACCGCGTCGATGTAAAGCTCGATCTGCAGACCGTTGCATCCGGCTCGCAAACGCTTGCGTTGCGGCCAGGGATGTCGGTCAACGCCGACATCCTGCAGGAAAAGCGCAAGGTGTGGGAGTGGGTGTTCGAGCCGATCCTATCGCTGAAGGAAAGGCTTAGCTGATGCTCGGGCGTCGTGTGCCGATGATCCTGCAGAGCGAGGCGCCCGAGTGCGGCATCGCATGCGTTGCAATGATTGCGAGCTATCACGGATTTCGCACCGATCTCGGCGGCATGCGCATGCGGCTTGCGCCGTCGATGAAGGGCGTGACGTTAAAACACATCAGCTCCATTGCCGAGGTGATGGGAATGGCCGCGCGCGGGGTCAAGGTAGCGCTTGAATCGCTGTCGCAGCTGAAGCTGCCGGCGATTCTGCACTGGGACATGAATCACTTCGTCGTCTTGACGCATGTCGATGGCGATTCGATCACGGTCAATGACCCGGCACGTGGGCGCCGCGTGCTGAAGCTTGCCGAGGCGTCCGACCATTACACCGGCGTCGCGATGGAGATGATGCCCGCGGCCGGCTTCAAGAAGCGCGACGAGCGTGAACAGATCAGCGCGTGGCAATTGGTGCGCACCGCCACGGGACTGAAGTCGGCGGTCGTCCAAGTCTTGCTGCTCTCGCTGGTGTTGGAAGTGCTGGCGATCGCCACACCGTTCTTCCTCCAACTGGTGGTCGACCGCGTCGTTGTAGGGCGCGATCGCGATCTGCTCGCAGTGCTCGGAATTGGATTTGCCCTGCTGGCCGCGATGATTGCGATCGTGACCGGCCTGCGCGCATGGCTCGGCGTCTACATCAGCACGCGACTCAACCTGCAACTGCTCGATACGCTGTTCGCGCGTCTGCTGCGGCTACCGCTTGCATGGTTCGAAAAGCGCCATATCGGCGACATCGTGTCGCGTTTTCGCTCAGTCGATGCGATTCAGCGCACGTTGACGCTGACATTCCTCGAAACTGTGATGGACGGCTTGATGGTGCTGGTGACGCTGGCCGTAATGCTTTGGTACAGCGCAACGCTGACGTTGATCGTAGTGATTGCAGCGACGTGCTACGGACTGCTTCGGGCGGCAATGTACGGCCCTCAGAGACGAGCTACTGACGAACGCATCGTGCACGAGGCGAAAGCGGCCACTCACTTCATCGAAACGCTGCGCGGAATGATGGCGATCAAGCTGAACTTGCGCGAGTCCGAGCGGCGGTCAGCCTATCTGAACCATGTGGTCGATCAAACCAATGCCGATGTCCGCGTCCAAAACCTGGCGCTGCTTCAGCGCGCCGGCAACGTCCTGGTGTTCGGGCTCGAAAATGTGCTGGTCATCTGGCTCGGCGCCTACGCCGTGCTCGACAACCAGTTGTCGGTCGGAATGTTGTTCGCGTTCCTGCTGTTCAAGCTGCTGTTCATCACGCGCGTTAACAACCTCGTCGACAAGACGATTGAGTTCCGGATGCTGGATCTGCACGCGGACCGGGTGGCCGATATTGCGCTGGCGCAGCCCGAAGGTGCTGCCGAGTATTCGGCGGTGGCGCGCGCAGACGCACCCTCGGCCCCTTTCGTGGTGCAGGGACGAGACATCGGGTTTGCGTACGGAATCGAGGGCTTTGTATTCCGCGGCGTCGACTTTGCCGCAAAGCCGGGCGAGATGGTCGCGATTGTCGGGGCCAGCGGCGCCGGCAAGACCACCTTGGTCAAAGTATTGGCGGGCCTGCTTGATCGGACCGAAGGCTCGCTAACCGCTGCGGGTCGCGATGTCCGTGACTGGGAAAAAGCCGCCTACCGCAGCCGGATCGGCGTCGTGATGCAGGACGATCACCTGTTTGTAGGGACCATCGAAGACAACATCAGCTTCTTTGACCCGCAGCACGACCCTCAGCGCGTCCTGGATTGCGCCCGGCTGGCCATGGTCGACGAGGAGATCAATGCGATGCCCATGCAGTTCAACACTATCGTCGGCAGCCTGGGTATGGCGCTATCGGGCGGCCAAAGGAGCCGCGTGTTGCTGGCCCGCGCCCTGTACCGCCAACCTCAAATACTGTTTCTGGACGAAACGTTCGACCAGCTCGATCTGGCGAAAGAACGAACCATTACCGATGGTCTCCGCAAAACCGGAATCGGCCTGGTGATCGTCAGTCACCGCCCCGAGACGGTGGGGGCGGTCGACCGGATCGTAAAGCTGGGCGAGCCTAAAGCCGCGGCCCAGCTCGCCGCCTAGCGTTACCCAGAAAAAACCGTCGTCTGGGTAACTTTTAGGGAAAATAATTGCGCGCTATTTAATGCTTAGCCCAGTATCGAGCCAATCGTTCCACCACCGACCATGTCCAACTCCGAGAGGGTAAGTTCGAATTCGTCTTGGGTTGCTTCAAGAGTGGCTTCTTCAGTAGTAACGAGTTCGAGGTTGCTCATTTTGTTCCCCTAGGGTGTGGTGGATTTATCGATGTAGCGTGAAGTCGGTTTAGACCAAACACAGGTACGAAGCTTCAATCATGAGACAAGCCTAGGGAATCACCTGCTTTTGGAGGGTTCACTTCTATCCAATATTTACACACACGACCACAATCTCGCGATTCACTTTAGCCGGGGTGCGCGTTGTCCGTGCAGGCTTCAGAAGAGCTTGATGTGTTGGAGCGCGAGATCAAGGCGAACCTCTCTTCGCCGCGCGTCGACACCATATCATTTTTGAATCTTGCTTTTCAAAAGCTTCGACTAATTCCATTTAGCGTTGATGTTAAGCGCCGAGTCAACTGCCTAATCGACATCGCCTCGCAGCTTTACCACCAAGGTCAAAGTACGTTTGACGGAGTATTGCCCGCAGCATTAGCTGTGATGCTGGCGAGGGACATCGACGAACGGGCGCTGCTGAGAAAGGCGCTGACTGTCCAAGCCGTCGTGCTGTATTCAACGAACAATCCAGGTGATGCGCTTACTGCGCTTTCCGAAGCACTTGAAATTGCGGAAGAGATCAACGACGACTTCGGCAAAGTAGCCGTTTGGAACAACCTGGGCGCCGCGTTTTATGAAGCGGCTCTATATGCAGACTCTAAAGATTGTTTTGAGCGTGCGAGTCGGCTCGCGACAGGAACTGCGACGCTTAGATCGCTTAAGGCAGTAGCCCTCGCTAATGTGGCCGTATGTTGTTTGCATACGCAAGATTTTGAAGCAGGGTTGGCGAGTGTGCGTGACGCCGTAGGTCTGAAGCACTCACCTGATACGTTAGCTGAGACGCTAAACAGGGTTTTCGCAGAAGCTACCTACACGCGGCTCCTGCTCGCGCTGGGCCGGGTGGCCGAAGCTTCCGAAAGAGCCCAGATTTCTAAAGAACTGGCCGCGAAAGCCAAATCCGTTCGTGCGGATATTTCTGCCGCTTGCTCGGAAGGACTTGTTGAAGTTTATTCGGGCATGGGGGACGTTGGCTTGTCGCGCGGTATGGCTGCTCTGGAAAAAGCTCGTGCGGTGAAGCCGTCACTCCGGGAGACGCTGCTGGCGCTTGTTCAGGCGCACGAGAAAGCGGGGCGTCCGGAACGCGCGCTGGCTCTGCATCGCGAGCTGACTCTTCATATCCGCAAGGCACAGCACGACAGTATTGTCCGTCACCAAGAATTGCATTTGCAGCAACTCGAATCTGCTAGTCAGTTTCCTGAACACTTGCTGGTGGCGAAAGAAGCAGAACTCAGCGACAAAATCGCTGCACAAACCGCGGGCACGAAGCAAGGCGATTTGCTAGAACAAATCGCATTTACGGCAGAGATGAGAGATGACCCAACCGGAGAACACTGTTACCGGGTGGGAAAGCTGGCCTCGCTGCTCGCACAGGCGCTCGGCCAAACGGATGACGCTTGCGAGACGATCGACCTCGCTGCCCGTTTGCACGACATCGGCAAGGTTGGAATTCCGGATTCGCTAATGCAGAAACCGCAACCGCTTTCAGACGGCGAGCGGCAAATCTTAAAAACGCACGCGGCAACTGGCGCGGATTTGCTGGCTAAAACCAAAGT
>JACCYC010000095.1 GCA_013696665.1 Burkholderiaceae bacterium
CGGTGGTCCGAGAGCCTGGGCGGTGCGCAGATCTACCTGAAGCGCGAGGATTTGAATCACACCGGCGCGCACAAGATCAACAACACCGTGGGCCAGGCGCTGCTTGCCAAACGCATGGGAAAGCCGCGCGTAATTGCGGAGACGGGTGCTGGGCAGCACGGCGTAGCGGCGGCAACGGTAGCTGCACGCTACGCGATGGAATGCGTCGTCTACATGGGCCGGGACGATATGCAGCGACAGGCGGCCAACGTTTACCGGATGAAACTACTCGGTGCGACGGTAGTGCCCGTCGACAGCGGCAGCCGCACGCTGAAGGATGCGCTGAACGAGGCGATGCGCGACTGGGTCACTAACGTCGAGAACACTTTCTACATTATCGGTACGGTGGCGGGACCCCATCCGTATCCGATGATGGTGCGTGACTTCAATGCGGTCGTCGGCAAGGAGTGCATCGAGCAGATGCCTGAGATTGCAGGTCGCCAACCTGATGCGGTCATCGCCTGCGTCGGTGGCGGCAGCAACGCAATGGGAATTTTTTACGAGTACATCAAGTACAAGGACGTCAAACTGATCGGCGTCGAAGCGGCGGGGGAAGGTCTGACCAGCATGAAGCACGCGGCCAGCCTGCAGCGCGGATCGCCGGGCATACTGCACGGCAATCGAACCTATCTGCTGCAGAACGACGATGGACAGATCATGGAAACACATTCGATCAGCGCCGGGCTCGACTATCCGGGCGTCGGACCCGAGCACGCATGGCTGATGGATGATGGACGCGCCGAGTACGTCGGCGCAACCGACGACGAGGCATTGCAAGCGTTTCATACCTGTTGCCGAATCGAAGGAATTATTCCGGCACTGGAATCGAGCCACGCGCTTGCCTACGCGGCCAAGCTGGCGCCCACGATGGACAAAGATGCAGTGCTGCTTGTCAACTTGTCGGGTCGTGGCGACAAAGACTTGCACATCGTTGCCGAGCGCGGTGGTCCTGCCTACTGATGTCGCGCATTGCGGCTCGTTTCGCCGATCTTCGCGCACGCGGCCGCCCGGGTCTGATCCCGTATATCTGCGCTGGCGACCCGGCGCGCGAAACGACTGTACCGTTGATGCACGCACTGGCGCGTGCGGGTGCCGATGTGATCGAGGTCGGTGTACCTTTTTCAGACCCGATGGCCGACGGCCGGGTGATTCAGCGCGCGGCCGAGCGGGCGATACGCAACGGCGTTGGCCTGACCGCCACTCTTGCAATGGTCGCCGAATTTCGCGAGCGTGACGGTGTCACGCCAGTGGTGCTGATGGGATATGCAAATCCAATCGAGCGCATGGGCCGTGCCGAGTTCACAGATGCGTCGCGGTTAGCGGGCGTGGATGGAGTGCTCGTGGTCGACTATCCTCCCGAGGAATCGATCGGATTTTCGGCGGCGTTGCGGGAAGCGGGAATCGACGCCATCTTTTTGCTCGCTCCAACGAGCACCGACGAACGCATTGCGTCGATTGCGCGGCAGGCATCGGGGTATCTGTACTACGTGAGCCTCAAGGGGACGACTGGGGCGGCAAATCTGGACGTACGAAGCGTGGCTGCGAGGATGCCCGCGCTTCGCCGTCACACTGAGCTGCCGGTTGGGGTCGGCTTTGGTATTCGAGACGCCGCCACTGCCCATGCCCTTGCGCAAGTGGCTGATGCGGTCGTAATCGGCTCTCGCGTAATCGAGGAACTCGAACTTGCGCCGGTAGAACAGCGTGTTCAAGCGGTGGAGGCTTTCGTCGCCAGTATTCGTGCTGCGATCGATAGTCCGCCACTGGTGCGAGCTGCCTAAGGAAAAACCATGAGCTGGATTGACAAGATTTTGCCGCCGCGCATCAAGCGCGAAGAAGGGGCAGCCCGCAAAAGTGTGCCCGAAGGGCTGTGGACCAAATGCCCGGGATGCGAAGCCGTTTTGTATACGGCTGAATTGCAAAAGACGTTATTTGTTTGTCCAAAATGCTCACATCACATGCGCATCGGTGCGCGCGCGCGGCTTGACGCGCTGCTCGACGCCGAGGGCCGCTATGAAATCGGCCAGGAAATCTTGCCGATCGACGCCCTGAAGTTTCGCGACACGCGCAAGTATCCGGAGCGGTTGCAGCAGGCGATCGAAATTACTGGCGAAACTGACGCACTGATCGTGATCGGGGGTTCGATCCGCGCACTGCCGCTGGTGGCCGCGTGCTTTGAATTCGATTTCATGGGTGGATCGATGGGATCGGTGGTTGGCGAGCGTTTCGTGCGCGGCGTGCAGACTGCGATCGAGCAGAAGGTACCGTTCATTTGCATTACCTCGACGGGCGGGGCACGGATGCAGGAAGGATTGCTGTCGCTGCTGCAGATGGCCAAGACCACCGCGATGATCGCGCGCCTTGCCGATGCAAAGTTGCCGTTCGTCAGCGTGCTGGCCGATCCGACCATGGGCGGAGTGTCGGCAAGCTTTGCGTTCATGGGCGACGTGGTGATGGCAGAGCCAAAGGCACTGATCGGCTTTGCAGGTCCGCGCGTCATCGAGCAAACGGTGCGCGAAAAATTGCCCGAAGGATTTCAGCGTTCGGAGTTCTTACTAACCAAGGGTGCGATCGACATGATCGTCGATCGTCGCCAGATGCGCGATGAAATCGCGATGTTATTGGCGTGTTTGTTAAAGCAACCTGCCGAGGCATTGAGTTAGTTAATCAGGGGTGCCGGCGCTGCGCGCCCGGCGACGAAATTGTCCGAAAGTCTTTCGACGTGGCTCGCTCGTGTCGAGCGGTTACATGCCAAACCAATCGATCTCGGGCTCGAGCGCGTGCGGCCGGTGGCCGAGAGGCTTGGGTTACAGCTCAAGGTGCCGACAATCATCGTAGGCGGTACCAACGGCAAAGGATCGACGTGTGCTGTGCTCGATTCAATCTTGCGAGCGGCCGGGTACCGCGTCGGCCTGTACACGTCGCCGCATCTGCTGCAGTTCAATGAGCGCGCGCGGGTCGATGGCGCCGACGCAAGCGACGCGGCGCTGGTCGAACAGTTCGAAGCGGTTGAAGCGGTGCGTGGAGACGCGACGCTGACTTACTTCGAATTCACTACGCTTGCGATCGTCCGGCTGTTTGCGCAGTCGAAGTTGGATGCGATCGTGCTAGAGGTCGGGCTCGGCGGGCGGCTCGACGCGGTTAACCTGTTCGATGCCGATGTATCGGTTGTGACATCGGTCGCGCTCGATCACACCGACTACCTCGGCGACACCAGAGAGCAGATCGGCATCGAGAAAGCCCATATCTATCGGCGCGGTCGACCGGCGATCTGCAGCGATCCGCTACCGCCGCAGTCGTTGCTCGATTACGCGCATGCGATCGGCGCCGATCTTTGGCAATTTGGACGCGATTTCAACTATCAGGGGGATCGCCAGCAATGGAGCTATGCGGGCCGCAGGATGCGGCGCTCAAGTTTGCCGTATCCGGCGCTGCGCGGGGCCAATCAACTGT
>JACCYC010000096.1 GCA_013696665.1 Burkholderiaceae bacterium
ACCACGCGCGCACGGCGCTCACGCTCTCGCCACGCGCATGCCTCCTTAATTCGCTGCTGATCGAGCCGCGCTTGGTCGGGCGGGAATGCGAGCACGTCAATTGCGCGCGCCGGGCCGGAAGCGCGAACCCGGTTGATCGTCGTACGCATCTGCGACCAGTTGCCTGGAGCAAAAACAGTTCGACCCCGGCGAATCGCTGGGGTTCGTCAGCTACAGTCCCACGCCACCCAAAATTTATTCGACGGTCACCGACTTGGCCAGATTCCTTGGCTTATCAACATCCGTTCGGCGCGCGACTGCCGTGTGATAAGCAAGCAACTGCAACGGAACAACGTGCAGGATCGGCGAGAGCGCGCCGTAATGCTCGGGTAGCCTGATCACATGCACGCCCGGGGCTGACTCGATGTGAGTATCGGCGTCGGCAAACACGTAAAGCTCCCCACCGCGCGCCCGCACTTCCTGCACGTTCGATTTCAGCTTTTCGACCAGCGCATCGTTGGGCGCGACGGTGACCACCGGCATCTCGCTGGTCACCAGAGCAAGCGGCCCGTGCTTCAGTTCGCCGGCCGGATACGCCTCGGCATGGATGTAGCTGATCTCCTTTAGCTTCAGCGCGCCTTCAAGCGCGATCGGATAGTGCAGGCCGCGGCCGAGAAACAATGCGTGTTCCTTGCGCGCAAACTCCTGCGACCAGGCGATCACTTGCGGTTCGAGCGCAAGCACGGCCTGCAGCGCGGCGGGCAAATGTCGCAGCGCGCGAATGTGTTTCTTTTCTTCTTCGTCATCCAGGCGCCCCCGCTGTTTGGCGAGCGTCAACGTCAACAGAAATAACGCGACAAGTTGAGTGGTAAACGCCTTGGTGGACGCTACGCCGATCTCAACTCCCGCCCGCGTAAAAAATTGCAGTGCTGTCTGGCGGGCCATTGCGCTTGTCGCTACATTGATGATGCCCAGCGTATGTTTCATGCCGAGCGCCTGAGCATGCTTTAACGCGGACAGCGTATCGGCGGTTTCGCCCGATTGAGATATCACGATAACCAGCGTGCGCGCGTTGGGCACGCTGACGCGGTAGCGATACTCGCTTGCAATCTCGACCTGCGTCGCGATTCCCGCGATCGATTCGATCCAAACCTTTGCGGTCAGGCCTGCGTAGTAGCTCGTGCCACATGCAAGGATGAGCACGGAGTCAATCGCCGCCAGAACATCTGCCGCCTTTTCACCGAACAGCGCAGGCGAAATTGCATCCACACTTTCAATGGTGTCGCTTACGGCGCGCGGCTGTTCGAAGATTTCCTTCTGCATGTAGTGCTGATAGGGCCCGAGTTCGGCGCCACCGGCGACGATTTTTACCGTATGCACGGTGCGCTCGACCGGCGCTCCTGCAGTCGTGGTGATTTGCACATGATGAATCCCGATGTCGACGACATCACCGTCTTCGAGATACATGATCTGGTCAGTGGTGCCGGCCAATGCCAATGCATCCGATGCAAGAAAATTTTCGCCTTCGGCGAGGCCAACGACCAATGGAGATCCATTTCGCGCACCGAGCAATCTTTGCGGCTCGGACTTATGCATCACCGCGATGGCATAGGCACCCTTGAAGCGAGCCACGGCACCGCGCACTGCGGCGGCGAGGTCGCCGCGATAAAGCCGGTGCACCAAATGCGCGATCACTTCGGTGTCGGTCTCCGTTTCGAATTCGTAGCCGGCTTGCTTCAGTTCGCTGCGGATCGATTCATAGTTTTCGATGATGCCGTTATGGACGACGGCGACTTCGTTACGCGAAAAGTGAGGATGCGCGTTGCCGGTCACCGGAGCGCCGTGCGTTGCCCAGCGGGTGTGAGAGATGCCGACCGGGCCCCCGAGTGCCGCCTTGCTGATCTGCGCTTCGAGCTCGGCGACGCGAGCAGTACTGCGCGAACGCGTCAGCAGGCCGTCGTGCAGCAACGCGACGCCGCACGAGTCGTATCCGCGGTATTCAAGGCGCCGCAGACCTTCCACCAGCACCGGCGTTATATCGCGCGTCGCGATGGCGGCGACGATCCCGCACATGTCAGCCTTTCCTTTCTTTTACCGGCCGCTGCCAGCCATCAAGCGTGGTCTGCTTTGCGCGAGCCACGGTGAGCTTCCCCGCGGCGGCATTCTTTGAGACCGTCGACCCCGCCCCGATTGTGGCCCCTCTGCCGATCGTGACGGGCGCAACCAGAACTGCGTTGGAGCCGATTGAAACATCATCTTCGATCACCGTGCGGTGCTTGTTCGCACCGTCGTAATTGGCCGTGATCGTTCCGGCACCGATGTTGACGTGCGCTCCCACCACTGCATCACCGATGTAGGCGAGATGGTTCGCCTTTGAGCCATGACCCAGTGTGCTTCCTTTGACTTCCACAAAATTGCCAATGTGAACCTCGTCCCCCAATTGAGTACCGGGGCGCAACCGTGCGTAAGGTCCGATGCGTGAAGCCGCGCCTACCGTAGCGCCGACAAGGTACGAAAAAGGCAATAACTCCGCGCCGGCACCAATCGAGCAGTCCCGAAGCACGCAATACGCACCGACGCGAACGCCGTCGCCCAGATCGACACGTCCCTCGAACACACATCCAACGTCTATCGACACCTCGGCGCCGACATTAACGGTCCCGCGCACGTCAATACGCGCCGGGTCGGCCAATGTTGCGCCGCGCTCCATCAGCAACTGCGCGGCGCGCCTCTGCGCGACACGTTCAACGGCTGCCAGTTGTTCCTTGCTATTCACGCCCAGCATCTCCTCTGCATTGACGGTCTGAACCGCTACGACGCTGCGGTCCTCCGCTGCTGCCTGCGACACGATGTCGGTCAAGTAATACTCGCCCTGTGTATTACTGTTGGACAACGCGCTCAACCACCGCTTGAGCTCAATCGTCGGTGCAATCAATATGCCAGTGTTGACCTCACTCAACGCGCGCTCTTCGGCGTTAGCATCGCGCTCTTCGACCACGCGTAGCACGGTGCCATCGCGCCCGCGCACGATACGTCCATAGCCTGCGGGTTCCGCCAGGTGCATCGACAATAAGGCTACGTCGACCCGTGCAGCGAGCAAGCGGCGTAGGGTGGCTGATCCGATCAACGGAACGTCTCCGTATAGAACCAAAGTGGGCACCGCGTCATCTAACAGCGGAATTGCTTGCTGCACTGCATGGCCGGTGCCTAACTGGGGAATCTGCTCGACAAAGCGCACGCCAGTGCCGTCGAGCGTCTTATCAAGGAACGCTTTTTGCACTTTTTTCCCGCCGTGACCGATAACAACAACTATATTCGGGTGCAGGTCAGCCGTTGCGGCGCGAACTGCGTCAAGAACATGGGCAAGCATCGGGCGGCCTGCAACGGGGTGGAGTACTTTGGGTAACGCATGCTGACTGGGTGGCCCCATGCGCTTTCCTTGTCCGGCGGCAAGTATCACGATATTCATGCGGCGGTCTTGATAGGTCACAAGATTGCCGACTGCAATCCGGGTGGAGACAGTCAGCGGAGGTGTGTGAGTGCTAAACGATTCTAGTTCACCGGTGACACGCTTTGGCACGATGCGCGCCATGCGCCTGCTAACGGTCGCGGCTGCCGTCGTTCTTATCGCAAGTTGTGCGGCGATGAAGCTTGGCTACAACAATGCGGACACACTCGCCCTTTTTCAGCTGAACAGTTATTTGGAGCTCAATCCAGAGCAGGAACAGACGGTCAAGGAGCGCGTCAACGCATTGATCGCGTGGCATCGTTCAACCCAGTTGCGCGATTACGCGGCGTTTATCGATCGCGCCCGCGCCAAAGTGGGCGGGCAGGTCAGCGCAGCTGATGTGATCGAATTCAATCATCAACTTAATGCCCGCATGATGACCGCCGGTGAAAAGGCGGCGCCGGATATTGCACACCTTGCGCTGACACTGAATCCCGACCAGATCGATCGTGCTGCCAAGAAAATCGCCGCCGATGCCACCAAGGCGCGCCGTGAGCTGGTCCGCAACGGCGACCAGCATGCGGGCGCCGAACGCGTCAAAAAATACAGCGAGCGAGCCGAATCGTGGTTTGGACGCCTGACCGACGAGCAGAAGGAAATCATCCGCAAGGCAATGGCGAATCGACCTCAGGACGCGACTTGGTGGATCGACGAGAAGGAGCGTCGGCAGCGCGAATTCATAGCACTGCTACGCAAAATCCAGGCAGATCGGCCGGCTGAGGAAACAGCGACAAGGTGGGTTCGCGCCTATTTTGCGCAGTTGAATGCGGCTCCGGAAGCCGAACGCCGTGCACGCGCGGAGGCATACCGGCGGGGGAGCGCGGAGCTGATAGCGCAGTTGATCAATCATGCGACACCCGATCAACGCACCGCACTCGATAAAAAGTTGAACGATTACGGGCAGGATTTCAAATCGCTTGCCGCTCGAAACGGGTAACGCATAAGGCCTGTGCGCCGGTTACGCGACGGGATGTGGCTGTTGCTTCCCTTGCGTGACGATCGAGCCGACAAACATCCCCAGCGCGGCCATCAGAAATCCTCCGAGCACCGCGGGGAACTGCTGCCCCAGCGGCGTCAGCTCAAGCAGTGTCCAGGTTCCCATTCCCAAAACGATCGAAGCAATTGCGCCGGGCGTCGTTGACCGCCGCCAATAAAGCCCGCACACCAGCGGCCAGAAGGCGCCGACGACGGGGAACTGATAGGCCTTAGACACAAGCTCGTAAATCGGCGTGCCTTCCATGATGATCGAATAAATCATCACGCACCCGGTAAACACCACGACCGTGATCCGCATATTCCGCAGCTGCTGCTTGTCGGTCATCTTCACAAAGTTCTTCAGCACGTTTTCGACGAACGTCGTCGACGGTGCAAGCAACGTGGCCGACGCGGTCGACATGATCGCCGCCAGCAGCGCACCGAAAAACGTAACCTGCAGCCATACCGGCATATGTTCCATCACCAGCGTCGGCAGAATCTTCTGGGAGTCTTCCTTCAGCAGTGCGTTGGCAACATCGGGCATCACCAGAAATGCCGATAGCCCGATAAAGATCGGCACCATCGCGAACACCATGTACGAGATGCCGCCGATGATCGGTCCTTTGACCGACGTGTCGGCATCTTTCGCCGACATCACGCGCTGAAATACGTCTTGCTGCGGGATCGAGCCGATCATGATCGTGATGGCTGCGCCAGTCCAGAAAAGCCACTCGTGCAAGCCGCCACTCGGAAAAAATTGGAACATGTCGCGCGACTGCGCAAATTCAATTACCCGGCCAGCGCCTCCCGCGCGATCAGCGGCAAAAATGGCGATCAGCGACAACCCGACGATGATGATGGCCATCTGAAACGTGTCGGTGAGCGCAACCGACCACATGCCGCCAAAGAGCGTGTAGACGAGCACGATGGCCGTGCCCAGCGCCATGCCTGCAACGACACTGATGCTGCCCGCCGACAACAGATTGAACACCAGACCCAGTGCAGTGATCTGTGCTGCGACCCAACCGAGGTATGAAATCAAAATCACGATGGAGCTGAAAATCTCGACGACGCGTCCATAACGCCGCCGATAAAAATCACCGATCGTCAGCAGCTCCATCTTGTACAACTTGCGCGCGAAGAACATTCCAACGAGGATCAGGCACAGGCCCGCGCCGAATGGATCTTCCACGGTGTTTCGAAAGCCGCCTTCGACGAACTTCGAAGGGATGCCGAGCACGGTTTCTGATCCGAACCACGTGGCGAACGTGGTGGCGACGATCACGTACAGAGGAAGCGAGCGCCCGGCTAGCGCGTAGTCCGATGTGTTCTTCACCCGCATTGCCGCGTACACGCCCACACCCATCGATGCGACGAGGTAAAGCGCAATCAATGCGAGCAGTGTCATCGATCCGGCTCAAGCATGGAAAAACTGGCGCGGATTATGAAGCAAGCGCGTAGCGGCGCGTCGTTTGATTCAAGTGCCGGCTGCCGAATTATCGAGCAGTCTGTCTCAACCAGCGCTCATTCGGCGTCCAATGACCATCACCGTGCGTTCCGTGACGGCCAACCGTCATCGCACGCTGCAGCAACCAGCGCTCGGACGCGAGGTCAGTTTCCAACCGAAGCGCAAGCGGCCCTGCGAGTCCGCCAGGCGGCGCAGGAAGAACCAGGTTGCTCGCCCAACTATCGCCTGCGCGCATCGCAATCGGCACCGGCAGGTTATCGACCTCGACTGGATTGACCCACGGCGCAATCTGCTCGACCGCGTAACGCGCGCGAGGCTTAATGGACGCCTCACCGAGCCTCCCGCGCTGCCCCCAGCGCACAATTAACGTTCCACTCGTAGTGGTTGCGGTGATCTTGTCGGTGATCGCGACGTCGCGCCGCCAACCGTGGTTGCGCGTCATCATGAATTCCTCGAACGTCATCGCAAGGTCCTCACGCGGCGTCGAGTAGTTGTATTCATCGGTTGCACGATCGGGTGCAAAGAAATTCGCAACGTCCACTGGCGTGTAGGCGCGTTGCGCGGCAGTGGCAGTGGCGCCGAAGAACTTAATCTGCGCGAGACCCACCATTTGAGCGGACTGCAGCGGATACAGGTTGGTCATCAGCGTCGACGGCAACAGCGCCGGGAAGCGCGGTTCGATGTTGCGCCATGCCGATAGCGAGTTGTTCAGCGAAGCGCGCGCTGCAGGTGGCATGAAGTCAGATGCATGAGCAAGCTCGTGATACATCAACCACCCAGCCTCTTGCAGAAGATAGGTGATGTCGCGCGAAATTCTCGAAGTGGCGGGAAATGGTAGAAAAATACTTTGATTGTTCCCGGTGTAGCGCCACACTCCTGAATACATCAGATCGCGATCAAAGTCAGAGCGAAAATCGGGTGCTTCGTTGATCACGTCGCGCTGCGCAGCGGTCAGCCAAAAATTATCGGCATCGAGATAAATCGCCCCGGTTAGCGCGTAATAAAAACTGGGGCGCACCTGGGCTCCGATCACAATGGCGGTCACGCCGTTCAGCAGCCGGAGCATGTCGGGCGTGGCCTGGGTCCGGACGAATTGTTCGAATACCTGACCCATCCAGTCGTGCGACACGATCACACGATCCATGATCTGGTCCGCGGTGGGTAGCGCGCCCGAAGTCGTCTGGTGCAACAACGGCAGTGTCGACAGTGGGCAAAGGTTGGCACCGCCTCCGGTGTACTCCAAAGCGGCGTTGTAAGTGCACCCGACCAATGCACTCGCAAATGGCCCGTTGGCGCGGTACGGATAGGTGCGCGAAACATGCAGATCGCTGAACACGTGTGGCAGCGTTCCGTTGGGATCGGGCGGCGCCTGCGTGTAGTTCTCGATTAGCACATAGGCATCATCGGAGTCCGTCGCGCCGCTCGCGCTTCTGCGCGTGACTCGAAAGATGAGCGCCGTGTCGCGCGCGACATCAGGCGCGACGAACAGCACCCGATTCGGATCGCCAGCATCGAGCGTGACTGGGGGGCCGGCGATCTGTGCCCACGTGTTGGTTTCTCCCGATGCGAGCGAGGGCCACGCCCGCAGCGATACATTGCCGCCCTTGCGCGCCGCATGGTCGACGCGGATCATCACCGGCGTTGCAGTCACTGCAGCAACGGCATTGACGCTTACGGTGGCACTGTTTAAAGCGCCATTCGCATCGACGAACGTGACTGTGAAAGTGTAGGTGCCAGCCGCCGGAGCTTCGAAACTGATCGCCTGCGTTCTGGGCGACAACAGCGTCACCGGCACGCCGGCGGTCTGCGTCCAGTTCACATTCGCCAGCGAGCCGCTGCACCCCGCGAGGACCGCGCCAGCGACTTTGCCGACCATCGCGCTGGCATCGGCCACCACGGAAAATGCCTCCGTACCGGTGCACGTCGAAGCACCCAATGACGGAGCCGCTGGCGTGGGTGGCGGCGGCGGGGGACTGGAATCGCTGCCGCCTCCGCACGCCGCGATAGCGGCAATGAGTGCCAGAAGTACTGGGCGAATCAACGCGGTCAATGCGCTCATGATCGATTATTCCTATAGGTCAACGGTGCCACATTGCCCACCCGGCGAGGGCGACAACGACCAGCAAAAGTAGGGTTGCGGCTGCATACCAACGGTTGGTCACGCGCTGCTCACTGCGCAGCAGACGAACTTCGTCGATCAGCCGGTCGGCGTCGCGATGGCGCGTCAATGCAGCGTGCACCAGCCGCGGCAGCTGTGGCAGCAGATAACTCCATTGCATCGCTTCCTGCTTCAATCGCACTTCCATGCCACGCCAGCCGATCTGATTTTCCATCCAGCGCTCGAGAAGGGGCTTGGCCGTCTTCCATAGGTCAAGCTCGGGATCGAGCTGGCGGCCGAGCCCCTCAATGTTAAGCAGTGTCTTTTGCAGCAGCACCAGTTGCGGCTGCACTTCAACGTTGAATCGCCGTGACGCCTGAAACAGGCGCATCAGCACCTGGCCGAGCGAAATGTCTTTGAGCGGCTTGTCGAACACCGGTTCGCAGCAGGCGCGTACCGCGTTTTCCAGCTCGTCAACGCGCGTGTCATCGGGCACCCAGCCCGATTCAATGTGCAATTCGGCGATGCGTTTGTAGTCGTGCTGAAAAAACGCTAGAAAATTTTGCGCCAGATAGTTCTTGTCGCTCTCATTCAACGTCCCGACGATGCCGAAGTCGAGTCCAATGTATTTGTTGAACTGATCACCCTGGGTCCCGACCAGAATGTTGCCGGGATGCATGTCGGCGTGAAAGAACGCGTGATCGAATACTTGCGTGAAGAAAATAGTCACGCCATCGCGTGAGAGTTTCTTGAAATCGATGCCGGCTTCGAGCAGACGGTCCATCTTGCTGATCGGAATGCCGGTCATGCGCTGCATCACCAGCACGTTTTCGCTGCAGTAGTCGAAGTGCATCTCGGGCACCACGAATATGTCCGAGCCCGCAAAGTTCCGCCGCAGCTGTGAAGCATTGGCAGCCTCGCGCATCAGGTCGAGCTCATCGTGCAGGTACTTATCGAACTCGGTGACAACCGCGCGTGGGCGCAAACGCTTGCCGTCGCGCCACAGCTTCTCGATCAGCATTGCGCCGGTTTCCAATAGGGACAGATCCTTTTCGATCGCCTGCAGCATGTTGGGTCGAAGTACCTTGACGGCGACGTCTTCCCCAGCGCGCGGTCCATTTTTAAGGACCGCAAAGTGCACCTGTGCAATTGAAGCCGATGCCACGGGCTCGCGTTCGAAGGAAGAAAAAACTGCATCGATCGGCCGCCCTAGGCCGCGCTCGATCTCGCGCATTGCGATGTCTGAGTCAAAGGGCGGGACGCGATCCTGCAGCCGCGCGAGCTCGTCTGCCATGTCGGGTGGTAACAGATCGCGTCGCGTCGAGAGCACCTGTCCGAACTTGACAAATATTGGACCGAGGTCCTCTAGAGCGCGGCGCAATCGAACGCCGCGCGGCTCGCGCGGTGCGCCGAAGCTAGTCAGGTCGACCAGCCGAACCAGTGCAGCATTCCTGAGACTGGTAACGACAATTTCATCGAGCCGGTAGCGCCAGACGATCGCCAAAATGCGAAATAAGCGCAGGAGCCGCATGGGCGGCGATTGTAGGGGTACCAACGCGCGCAAATCGCACGCGAACGCGCCGAACCGCAGCTAAATCACTGCGACCGGCGAGCGAGAAGTTCGATCCGCTTTTCGACGCGTGCGACAGCGTCGCGCACGCCATTGACTTCGCTGCCAAAAGCTTCCAGGTCGCTGCGGCCGACGATCATCGGGTCTTCGTGCACCGCGTAATGCGCGGTGCTTTGGAGCATGCTCTGCGCCATTTGCTTCCATTGAGAGGCACTGGCCCGCATCACACCCACCAGGCGCATCGCTGCGGCGTCGCCGATGAAGCGCGATAGCTCTTCCTCGGGTTCAGGGCGCAAGTTCTGCAACACGAAGGCCAGCGCCTGTGCAAACTCCGCGTCTCCAGAGAGTCGCACGTCCTTCATCGCTGCCTGTGGGTCAACCAGTGCCTGCGGCAACGATGAGAGCGTCACGCTGATCGTGACCGCGGGCTCGCGCCCATCGGCGGCAGTAACCATGCCGTCTGGTGCGATCAGCAACACCACCACAAGCGGGTGCGCCTCGAAGCGAGCCGCTCGCCCAATAAACGGAGCGAGTTTTTCTCGCGCCCAATCCTCACGCACGAGCAGGCGATTAAGGACCGACACCACGGCCGAATTTGCGAGGCGCTCCAGCATGGTCTAGCCGAGCGCCATCATTCGGGCAAACGCCTTACCAACGTCCTACACGCCGCACAGCACACACGTCACGCCAGCTGTTGTATTCCTGCCAGTACCCAGCCGCCGTTACGCACCGGCTTGGCCAGATTCCAGACTTCGGAAACTGGTTCGATCTCACCGTCAACCCGCAGCGACCCGTCGAATTTGACGCTGGCGATGTGCTCGTTCGCGGTCGATTCGATGCCGAGCAAATCTGCGTTAAGCGTGATGACCTCGGTATTGGAATGACCACCGCGAGCGCGCAGCTCATGCGTCAACGCAATGAACATGTCATTGCTGGTGAATTCCGACAGTTCGGCAAGATCGCCGCTATCCCAGGCATGCTGCAGTTTTACGTAGTTCGCTTTGGCGGCATTCAGAAAGGCGGCGGTGTCGAAACCGGCCGGGATGCCCCATGGCCCGCTACTCGCCGTAGCATCGCCGCGTGCGAATTGATCCATCGCGGAGCCTGGGCGGGCGGATCCTACAGGCGACGACGCCGACATGCTGCGCTGTGCGGGCAGTTGCGCCGCCGGTTGCTGATAAGCATCGCGCGGACCTGCGTTCGTATCGGCTGCGGTTCGGCCGGGCGTGGCTCGGCCTGTCGCGCCATACGCAGGCTGCGGCGTTCCAGCACGCATGCGGCGCAGGAAAAAGCCCGCGATCATCATTACAAGCATGCCTAGCAGCAGCACCGTCAGGATCATCGACAGTCCTTCGCCGAAACCGAGATAAGAAGCCAGCGCCGCGAGTCCCAGACCGGCTGCAAGACCCATTAACGCGCCGCGCCATGGGCTGCGCGGAGCAACAGCGGCCGGCGCGGCGCCTGGACGCTGCGCCGCCGCAGTGGCGGGCGCTTGTTGTGGGCTACCGGTTTGGGGTGATTGGGCTGGCGGCGTGGCCTGCCTCTGCTGCACCGGCGCCGACTGGCGCCCGAGATTTTTCCCGCCACCAAAGCGCCGCTGGGCGTCCGCGTCGAGTGTGAAAGTGATCGCTACCAGGCTGATCATCAAAGCCGATAGCCACTTGCCTGCGATTTTCGTATTCAGTTTCGTTTTCATAATGTCTCCGTGCCGTCAGTACGTCGTGCCAACGTGCAATGCGCATACGCCAGCCATCAGGTTGAACCATTGGACGCTGTCGAACCCCACATGTTCCATCATTTCGGCAAGCGCGTCCTGAGCAGGGTGCATCCGAACCGATTCCGCGAGGTAGCGATAACTCTCCTCATCATCAGCAATCTTGCGTCCCAGCCACGGCAGGACGTTAAATGAATACGCGTCGTAAATGGGCGCTAGCGGTGCCCAGATGCGCGAAAACTCGAGCACAAGGAGACGACCGCCTGGTTTGAGGACGCGTCGCATCTCTGACAGGGCCACGTCTTTGCGGGTCATGTTGCGTAATCCGAAGGCGACCGTGACGACGTCAAAATAGCGCGAGGCAAACGGCAGCCGCTCGGCATCGCACTGCGCCAGCGGGATCATCAGGCCGCGATCAAGCAAACGGTCGCGGCCTTCGGCGAGCATCGAGGCATTGATGTCGGTCAACCATACCTCGCCCGTCGTACCCGCCTGCCTGACAAACGCGCTTGCGAGATCGCCCGTGCCCCCCGCGATGTCGAGCACCTTCATGCCGGGCCGGATATTGGCCTGGCGAATCGCAAAGGCTTTCCACAGGCGATGCAGTCCGGCCGACATCACGTCGTTCATCAGGTCGTATCTGGACGCCACCGAGTCGAAGACTCCAGCCACGCGCCGCGCTTTGTCGGCTTCTTCAACTTCGGTGAATCCGAAGTGCGTCGGCATTTCAGTGGCCGCAGGCCGGGCCGGCCGGCGCAGCCGCGGCAGTGCCCGGTGCACCGGCATCGCGACTCGCGCCGGCGCCTTCGAGTTGCGCCAGATACTCGCTCCACAGTCGGGCCTGGTGCGTACCGATTTCGTGCAGGTAGTCCCAGGAGTAAATGCCGCTGCTGTGCCCGTCAGAGAAAAACGGCTGCACCGCGTAGTGCCCGATCGGGTTCAGCTCGGTGATGGTTACGTTGCGCTTCCCGGCCTGCAAAGTTTCCTGGCCGGGTCCGTGTCCCCGCACCTCGGCTGACGGTGAGTACACGCGCAGAAACTCGAATGGCAGCCTGAACACCTGCGCGTCGTCAAACTCGACCTCAAGCACACGCGAAGCCGAATGCAGCGTGATATTGATCGGTGTCGGCGCGCGGATTGCCATTGTTGAACTGAAAGCCGTCATGAATGTGGTGCGCCCGGCGGGACTCGAACCCACGACTCCTGGCTTCGGAGGCCAGTACTCTATCCACTGAGCTACGGGCGCAGATAGTCG
>JACCYC010000098.1 GCA_013696665.1 Burkholderiaceae bacterium
AACGCGGCAGCAACGAGAACACGAATGGCCTGCTCCGGCAGTACATGCCGAAGGGCATCGACATCTCGAGCTACTCACAAGCCAAGCTCAACGCAGTAGCGAGACAATTGAATGAGAGGCCACGGAAGACTCTCGACCTCCAGACACCCGCTGAAATGTTCAGCCAATCTGTTGCGTTGACCGGTTGAATCCGCCGTCGAAAGCAGTCGATCCGGAAACCGCGGGCCTCCCCGGCGACGCGACCGCCGTAGTATCGGCAGCGTGACCGCTCCTCACTCCAGCGAAGCATCCCGTTCTCCCCGTACAACGTCTGCCACCGGTTTGCCCGAAACCGCCCTAGCCTCGCGCTCCGTGCGGCCGCTTGCGGCGCTAGCGCCGTTTTTAAAACCGTACAAGAAACAGATCGCCCTCGCGCTGCTTTTCCTGCTGCTCGCAGCGGCTGCCACGCTGGCGTTGCCTGCGGCAATCAAGAGCCTGGTCGATCACGGCTTTGCGGCCGACGTCAGCGATTCAGCGGAGCGACTCGCCGCTGTGCGCCGCCAGTTTTTGCTGTTCATTCCCCTCGCACTTGCGATGGCTGTCTTCACCTCAGCGCGATTCTTCATGGTGACGTGGCTTGGCGAGCGTGTTACTGCCGACCTTCGCGCTGCGGTGTATTCGCACGTTCTGCAACAGAGCCCGCATTTTTTTGAAACGCTGAAGACCGGCGAGGTGTTGTCGCGCTTGACAACCGACACCACGGTGATTCAGACGGCGGTGGGTTCGAGCATCTCGATGGGGTTGCGCAACACCGTGCTGTTTATCGGCGGCCTGACGATGCTGGTGATTACGAGTCCGCGGTTGATGGGGATCGTGCTGGCGGTCATCGGCCTCGTGGTGCTGCCGGCGGTGTTCTTTGGCCGCCGCGTGCGCAAACTATCGCGTGCGAGCCAGGACAGGATCGCGGACTCGAGCGCGATTGCCGGCGAGATATTGAATGCGATCTCCGTGGTGCAAAGTTTCACGCAGCAGGGGTACGAGAGCCGGCGCTTTGGGGAGGCCAACGAACGCGCATTTGATACGTCGATCCGCCGCACTAGGGCACGTTCGCTGTTGACAGCCTTCGTGATTGTCGGCGTGTTTGCATCGCTTCTGTATGGCGTCTACTCCGGCGCGCAGTCGGTAATCGCGGGACGCATCTCGCTCGGCGAGTTATCGGAATCGGTGCTGTACGTAATGCTGGTTGCGTCGAGCGTCGCAGTGCTGGCCGAAGTGTGGGGCGAGGTCGTGCGCTCAGCCGGTGCCACGGAGCGACTGGTCGAGTTGCTCGGCACGCGCTCCGACATTGCTGACCCCGCGCATGCGCAACCCCTGCCGGGTGCCGGCGGCGGCATGCAGGTCGAATTTGATCAGGTCACGTTTCACTATTCATCGCGACCTGCGTATTCGGTATTGGATGACCTGTCGCTGCGCATTGACGCGGGCGAGACGGTCGCGCTGGTTGGCCCGTCAGGCGCCGGCAAGACCACGATTTTTCAACTGTTGCTTCGTTTCTATGACGTGACTCAAGGCGTGATCCGCCTTGACGGGGTGCCACTGACCGACGCGCGCCTCGACGATGTTCGGGCGCGTATCGCGCTGGTCCCGCAAGATGCCGTGATTTTTTCTGCCGATGCAATGGAGAACATCCGGTACGGCAGACCGAGCGCGACTGATGACGAAGTTACTGCTGCCGCACGGTCGGCGTTTGCCGACGATTTCATTCGTGCGTTGCCCGAGGGCTATCGCAGTTTCCTGGGCGAGCGCGGCGTGCGGCTCTCTGGCGGCCAGCGCCAAAGGATCTCTATCGCGCGCGCGATCCTGAAGAACGCGCCGCTGCTGCTGCTCGACGAGGCGACCAGTGCGCTCGATGCAGAAAGCGAGCAGGTCGTTCAGCGAGCGCTGCAGGCAGCGATGTCGGATCGCACAACCATTGTCATCGCGCACCGGCTCGCCACCGTGCAGCGTGCCGACCGCATCGTCGTGCTCGACCATGGCCGCGTCGTCGAGGTCGGCCGTCACGAGCAACTGGTGGCCACCGACGGCCTGTACGCGCGCCTTGCGGCGCTGCAGTTTTCAGTGTGATGACTGGGCGAAAGTAGAATCGCGCCATGCAGCAATACGAAGACTTCATGCGCCACGTATTCGAGCGCGGCGTGGTCAAGGCGGATCGCACCGGGACCGGCACTCGCTCGTGGTTCGGGTACCAGATGCGTTTCGATCTCGGCGCCGGTTTTCCGCTGATCACAACGAAGAAGCTTCACTTGCGCTCGATCATTTACGAATTGCTGTGGTTCCTGCGCGGCTCGAGCAACATCCAATATCTGCACGACCATCAGGTGACGATCTGGGACGAATGGGCGCGAGAGGACGGCGAACTGGGTCCCGTTTACGGCGTGCAATGGCGGTCGTGGCCAGCACCCGACGGCGGAACGATCGATCAGATCTCGCAGGTCCTGCGCGAAATCAAGCAGAACCCGGATTCGCGGCGCCTGATCGTGTCAGCGTGGAACGTTGGCGATATTCCGAAAATGGCGTTGCCGCCATGCCATCTACTGTTCCAGTTCTATGTTGCGCCGGCTGACTCCTCGTCAACATCTGCGGCTCGCGGGAAGTTGTCGTGCCAGCTCTATCAACGGAGCTGCGATGTCTTTATCGGCGTGCCGTTCAACATTGCAAGCTACGCGCTTTTGACGCACATGGTCGCGCAGCAGTGCGACCTCGACGTTGGCGACTTCGTCTGGACGGGTGGCGATTGCCACATTTACAGCAATCATTTTGACCAGGTGCGCGAGCAACTCACCCGCGCGCCGCGACCTTATCCAAAGCTAGTCCTCAAGCGCAAGCCGCAGTCGTTGTTTGATTTTCGTTACGAAGACTTCGAGATCGAGGCGTACGACCCCCACCCCCACATCAAGGCGCCGGTTGCAGTGTGACGGCGGCGACGATCACACTGATCGCAGCGCTCGCACGTAACGGGGTGATCGGACACAACAATCAAATTCCCTGGAAAATTCCCGGCGAGCTCGCCTACTTCAAACGAATGACCATGGGGCACCCTATCGTGATGGGCCGCAAGACGTGGGAGTCGATCGGTCGACCTCTACCCGGGCGGCGCAACATCGTCGTAAGCCGAGACAGGTGCTACGCAGCGCCCGGCGCCGAAGTTGCCGGCAGTTTGGATGAGGCATTGCACCTGGTGCGCGAAGCAGAAGCCTTCGTCATCGGCGGTGCGCAGATCTATGGCGAAGCGATGCCGCGCGCTCACCGGATGCTGTTGACGGAAATAGACGCCGATCTCGAGGGCGATACGTTCTTTCCCCGGTTCAATAGAGATGAGTGGCGCGAGACCCGGCGCGAGAATCACCCGCCCACGGCGGAACGCTTGTTCGGTTATTCGTTTGTAACCTACGAACGCTGAGCGCGGCTGAGCGATGCCGGAAGGCCCATCGATTGTGATCTTGCGCGAGCAGGTCGCGCCGTTTGCCGGTCGCAAAGTGCTACGCGTCGCAGGCAACAGCAAGGTCGAGCTGCAAAGGATGCGCGGCCAGCGGGTGCTCGAGTTCCGTAGCTGGGGAAAGCACTTTCTGATTGAGTTTCCGGACTTTTCGATGCGCGTGCACTTTCTACTGTTTGGAAGCTACCGCATCAACGAACGAAAGGAAGCAGCGCCGCGAATGAGCCTTGCATTCCAGCGAGGCGAGCTCAATTTCTACGCGTGTTCGCTGAAGTATGTCGAGGGCGATCTCGACCAGAGCTACGTCTGGAGCGGCGATGTCATGTCCGACCAATGGGACCCGCGCGCCGCGCGTCGCAAGCTGAAAGCGCGCCCTGCAATGCTGGTCTGCGATGCGTTACTGGACCAAACTATTTTTGCCGGCGTAGGCAACATCATCAAGAACGAAGTACTGTTTCGTATCCACGTGCACCCACAGAGCACAATTGGCGCACTGCCCACGCGAAAGTTGGGCGAATTGATCAAGCAGGCGCGGGAATACAGCTTCGATTTCTACAAATGGAAAAAGGCGTTCGTGCTCAAGAAGCATTACTTGGTGCACACAAAGAAGCTCTGCCCGCGGTGTGCAATTCCGCTGCAGTTTCGCGCTTCACTCGGTCAAAGCCAGCGCCGCAGTTTCTTCTGCGACCATTGCCAGCGGCTCTATGAGTGAACCCGAGCGCGCTGGCAGCCGCAGCCGTATCAGTTTTCGCAACGCTTACAGCCTCGCAGCCGGGGCCGTTGTCGTTGCGGCGATCGTCCGCTGGCTGCTCGATCCCCTTCTCGGCGAGCACCTCCCCTTACTGACGTTCTATCTGGCGGTCGCCGTCACCGCTTGGTACGGCGGCTTGCGGCCTGCGTTGCTGGCAACGGCGCTGGGTTTCGCCGCGGCGGTCGCGATGTTTGTTCCTGTCCGTCTGGACGGCATGCGGCAGATAGCCGATGCACGGTGGGCCGACTGGCTACCGTACCTTGTACTAGCGGTGACATTTGCAGTGTTCGGACAAGCCAAGAAAAACGCGCTAAAGCGGGCGGAAGAGCGAAGCGAAACCCTGCAAGTCACACTGTCGAGTATCGGCGACGGAGTCATCGTCACCGATGTGGAGGGCAACGTCACGTCGCTTAATCCGGTAGCGGAGGCACTGACGGGGTGGGCCCTGAGTGACGCGCGCGGGATCGCACTGGAGGAAGTGTTCAACATCGTCAACGAGGAAACTCGTGACTCTGCTGAAAATCCGGTCGCAAAGGTTCTCGAACACGGGCAAATTGTTGCGCTGGCAAACCACACCGTGCTTATCGCCCGGGACGGCGCCGAACGGCCGATCGACGACAGCGCTGCGCCCATTCGAGCGGAAAATGTGAAGTTGATTGGCGTGGTGCTGATTTTCCGCGACGTGACCGAAATACGGCGCGCCGAACGCTCACTGCGCGCCAGCGAAGCCAGAAAGTCGGCCGTATTGCAAACGGCACTGGATGCGATCGTCAACATCGATCATGACGGCAATATCGTTGACTTCAACCCGGCGGCAGAGCGCATGTTCGGGTACGCGCGCGACGAGGTCATCGGTCGTGAGATGGGCAGCGTAATTGTGCCCCCTTCGCTGCGTGAAAATCATTTCAAGGGATTGGCGCGCTTTCTCGAAACGGGCGAAGAGCATGTGCTGAACCGCCAGCTGCAGCTGACGGCAATGCGATCTGACGGCAGCGAGTTTCCGGTGGAGCTCGCAATCACCGCAACGGGCGACCCGCAGCACCCCATTTTCACCGGTTATCTGCGCGATATCAGTGACCGTAAGAAGAGCGAGGACGCGCTGCGTGCCGCACACGGTGACCTCGAACGCCGCGTCGTGCAGCGGACCGCCGACCTGCTTGAAGCGCACGGGTTCACGCACGCCCTGCTCGATAGCCTGCAAACCGGGATTGTTGCGTGCAACGCGCAGGGTGTGCTGACCCTTTTCAATCAGGCGACGCGAGAATTTCACGGGCTTCCGCAAGCTCCTCTGCCGGCCGATCAATGGGCGCAGCACTACGACCTCTATCAGGCCGATGGCCGCACGCCGATGGCAAAGGAGGACATCCCGCTTTTTCGCGCACTGAAAGGCGAACGCGTGCGCGACGTCGAAATGGTCATCGCGCCAAAGCAGGGCAAGCTGCGCGTGGTGGGTGCCAGCGGCCAATCGTTCTATGACGACGTTGGCAAACATCTGGGCGCGGTGGTGTCGATGCACGACATCACCGAGGCCCGCCAGGCGGCGCAGGCTTTGCGCGACGCGCACGCGGATCTTGAACAACGTGTGGCGATGCGGACCGCCGAGCTCGACGAAGCCAACCGCGCGCTGCAGCAGGCGGATCGACGCAAGGACGAGTTTCTCGCAACGCTGGGTCACGAACTGCGCAATCCGCTGGCGCCGCTACGCAATGGATTGCAGGTCATGCGGTTGGCAAAGGCAGATGCAGATGCGGTGGAGCGAGCACGCGCAATGATGGACCGGCAACTGACGCAGATCATCCGGCTTGTCGATGATCTGCTGGACGTCAATCGCATCAGCCGCGGCACGTTCGCGTTGCGGATCGAACGCGCCAATTTGCTAGACATCGTGCACCACGCGCTCGAAACCTGCGGGCCACCGATGGAACAGCAGGAGCATCGTCTTACGGTGTCGTTGCCACCCGTCCCTGTCTATGTTGATGCCGACGCGGCACGCCTGTCGCAGGCGTTGTGCAATTTGATGGTCAATGCGGCCAAATACACACCGGCCGGTGGCGAAATCTCGCTGACAGTCCGCAGAATGGAAGGCCAGGCAGTGGTTTCGATCAAGGACTCAGGTGTTGGCATTGCGCCTGAGATGTTGCGCGACATATTCGAAATGTTCACGCAGGTGGATCGCTCATTCGCGTCGTCTCAGGCCGGCCTAGGCATCGGCCTGACGGTGGTTCGCAGCCTGATCGAAATGCACGGCGGAGTCGTCGAAGCTCATAGCGAGGGGCTTGGCAAAGGGAGCGAATTTACGGTGCGGTTGCCGGTCGCCGTGATTCAGGAACAGGACATCGATCGGATCAGTGCGCAGCCACCGACGTCGAAACCAGGCGGACGGCGGGTGCTGATTGCGGATGACAACGAAGACGCGGCGGCCAGCCTGGCGATGTTGCTTGGCATGATGGGAAATGAAACGCGTACCGCGCCCGATGGGCTCGCTGCGCTCGACATCGGAGCAAAATTTTCGCCGGAGATCGTTCTACTCGACATCGGCATGCCCAAGCTCAACGGCTACGACGCGGCGCGGTGCATACGCGAGCAAAAATGGGGCGCCGGTGTGGTGCTTGTGGCGCTGACCGGGCTGGGCCAGGACGAAGACCGGCGACGGTCGCACGAAGCAGGATTTGACCTTCACCTCGTCAAGCCGGTTGAGCCGGTTGCATTGGAAAAGCTGCTGGCCTTGATTCCGTCTGCGCCTTCTACTGTCGCCGAAACGTGACGCCCCAGCGCAGCAAATGACCGAGCATCCTCCAAAAGTCATCATCACCAAGATCGGTTTCGATGGTCACGATCGCGGCAGCCGAATCATCGCGGCTTTTTTGCGCGACGCTGGAATGGAAGTGATCTACACGCCGCCGTGGCAGGAGGTGGCAACCGTTGTCAAGCTCGCGCTCGAGGAAGATGCCGAGGTCATCGGCATCTCGTCACTCGCAACCGATCACCTGCTCGTGCCGCGCCTGATGGCGGCGCTGCGCGAAGCCGAGATGCATGACGTGCAGGTGATCGTTGGCGGCATCGTGCCCGCACGTGACGAAAAGATGCTGCTCGATGCGGGTGTGGCGCGCGTGTTTCATCCCGGCACTGCGCTGGAGGAAATCGCGACCGAAATTCGCCAGTTGTCAGCGCGTACGCGCACGGCACGAAGCAGTGAGCTGTAATAAGGGAAACGCCATGAACAAACCCGACGCTGCAAAATTGTTGGAATCCGAACTGGAGCAGGCGGAAAGCCGCTGGCAGCAGGCTTACGACGCCAGTGCTGGCGCTCCAAGGCGCTCGGTCAATCGCTCTGGCATCGACGTCAAGCCGCTGTACACCCCAAAAGATCGCGCCGATGAAAATTTCTTTGACGACATCGGATTTCCGGGCGAGTACCCAAATACGCGCGGCATCTATCCGACGATGCATCGCGGCCGCAGCTGGACGCAGCGCCAGTTGATTGGATGGGGCGTGCCCGAGGATTACAACAAGCGGCTGAAGGAAATATTGGCGCATGGCGCGACCGCGCTGTCGCTGATTCCGTGCAACTCGGTGTATCGCGGCTACGACGCCGACGAAGTGCCACGCGAGCTGCTCGGCACATGTGGAGTTGTCGTCAACAGTGTCGAGGACATGGACATCGCGCTGGCCGATGTACCTCTCGATCGCATCTCGTGTGCGCTCAACGACCCTTCACCGTTCACATTGCTTGCACTGCTGCTCGCAGTTGCTAAGCGGCGCGGAACTCCGTGGACCAAGATCACCGGGACGTCGAATCAGTCCGACTGTCTGTCTCACTGTGTCGCCAATCACATGTTTTTTCGATTGTCGCTGCCGGGCGCCCGACGCGTGCTGACCGATCACATCGAATACGCCAACGAGTTCCTGCCCGGCTGGAATCCGTTGTCGGTGGTCGGACAACACACGCAACAGGCCGGCGCCACGCCCGCCGAAGCGATGGGCTTCACGCTCGCAGCAGCGCTGCAGTATGGTGAAGACTGCCTCGCGCGCGGCATGGATCCCGATCGGTTTCTGCCGCGCTTTACTTTTTTCTTCGACATCTCGATCAGCTTTTTCGAAGAGATCGCGAAGTTTCGCGCGGGCCGGCGTTTGTGGGCACGGTTGGCACGCGAGCGTCTCGGTGCCAAAGATCCGAAATCTTGGCGGTTCAAATTTCACGGACAGACCTCAGGCGTCGATCTAACGCGCCAGCAACCGTTGAACAACATCGCGCGCGTCACGGCGCAGGCGATGGCAGGCATCTTCGGCGGGCTGCAGTCGCTGCACACCGATGGCTACGATGAAGCGGTCTCGGTGCCAACATCAGAGGCTGCACGCATCGCGATTGCGACCCAGAACATTTTGCGCGAAGAAGCGCGATTGACCGATGTGATCGATCCGCTCGGAGGTTCGTACTACGTCGAAACGCTGACCGATCAGATGGAGCAACAGATCGAGGCAGTGATCGCGCGGATTGACGCCGCCGGCGGCATGTACAAGGCGGTCGAAGACGGCCTGGTGCAGCGAATGATCGGCGAGTCGGCGATGGCACACCAGTCGAAGATCGAAAGCGGGGAACAAACGGTAGTCGGGGTCAACGCGTATCACATTGACGAAGATGCGCGCGACTACCAGTCGCAACCCTACCCGGATCCAGCGTCGATTGACGCCCAGCGCGAGCGGCTCAAGGCATTCAAGCAGAGCCGATCTGCCGCGGCGGCCAGCCAGGCACTCGATGCACTGGCCCGCACCGCGCAAGGCAGCGCGAACGTGATGGCGAGCATCGTCGCCGCGGTCGACGCTGGCGCAACGCACGGCGAGGTCTGCGCGGTGCTGCGACGCGAGCTCGGCTTTGGGCAACCGCTCGCTATCGTGTAGCGATGGAGTGGCTGCAGCGGATTCGCGCCGGCGATCGGCGCACGATCGCGCGGGCAATCTCGGCGCTCGAAAACGACGAGACGCAGGCGGAAGTGTTGCGTGAGCAGTTGGCTCCGCATTTGGGACGAGCTCACGTCGT
>JACCYC010000181.1 GCA_013696665.1 Burkholderiaceae bacterium
CCTGGTCGACGAATTCTTCGGCTAGAGAGCCCAGATCGTCGGCGAAGATGCGGTGCTTCAACTCGCGCATCCACGCGTGATAAATCAAAGGCTCGGCGGCATCGGGCTTCATCTGAAAGTCCCACGCTTTAAGGCGAGCGAATGCGTCGCGCCCTGCCACCGTCAGCGGCTGCGTATCCGCGAGCAGCGCCATCATGTCGCGCGCCGCCAGCGAAGTGATATCCGCCTGAAGGGTCTTGAGCGTCGCCACATCATGTTTGCCGCGCGCATCGAGCTGCTGCTGGACACGCTGCGCGCGATACGGAAGGAACCACTCGTAGGTCAGGTGGTGCGCGTACGTAGCCGGCACGACTTTGTGATTTGCGGTCACGATGACGCCGCCTGCCGGGTCGCGCACCCGCGGCGCTTGATCCGCTGGTACGTATCCGATCCAGTCGTAACGAGCCTCCCATCCGGGCGCGGGCACGAGTCCTTTGAGATCATGCTGACTTCCGCGCATGGGTATTCGCCCGGTCACGGTCATGCCGATGCGGCCGTCAACGTCCGCGATCAAGGCAGACTGCGTAACAACCTGAAACTGCGCGAGTGCCTTTTCCGCCTGATCAATGTTCCTGGACTTGTTCAACGCGCGGATTGCTGCAATGGTGGAGTCGGTCGCCTCGAGCGCGGACCATCGCAACGCAAGGACAAACTGCGTCTGCTTGAATCCTTTTTCGACGCTCGCCAGGCTGCTCACTACCGGTCCGTGGCGTGTCTCGCGCACCGTTAATTCGACGTCGTCCGCACCCTTGACACGGATCCGCTCGATGCGTGTCTTGAATTGCGACCAGCCGTCCGGCGTCTGATATTCGTCGGGGCGTTCAGGGTTGATTCGCTCCAGATACAGGTCCTGCTGATCGGCGCCGGTGTTGGTGAACGCCCAGGCCACACGATCGTTGCGGCCAAGAATTACGCCGGGCACACCGGGCAACGTCGCGCCAATTACCTTGACGCCGGACGCCTGCATGCCCGCGAAGTACCAGACCGACGGCGTTGTCAGTCCCAGATGCGGATCGTTGGCTAGAAGCGGCTTGCCGCTGACGGTGCGTTGGCCCGATACGACCCAGTTGTTCGAACCCAGGCCTTCACCATCACCGAAGCCGAACGAAGGTAAAGTCATCGTCGCGACCGGCGTTGATTTCAAGCCAAGCAAACGGTAAAGCTCGACGTAGTCTGCCGTCGGCGGTGCCGGATCACCCGGATACGCAGGATAAAAGTCGTTGATCTCCGCCAGTGAAAAACGTTGCGCAAGCTGCAGGCGTCGTAACTCACGCGAATACGAATAGCGCGCCAGATCCCAAGCCATCATCAGCGACCAGCCGATCGAGTCGGCGGGCGTCCACGCCTCGGGCTTCGGCGCACGCGTTATAAAAAACTCGGGCGGCAACGGCCCGCCGCGCTTGCTTAAATACGCATTGACCCCTGCGGCATACGCGTCAAGCAGGTCGCGGTGCTCGGCATCGAGGTTTTGATAAATGCTCTGAGCGGTGCGTGCAATACCAATCGTGCGCAGAAACTTATCGGTATCGAGTGCAGACTCTCCGAGCACTTCGGCCAGACGCCCGGCGGCGGTGCGGCGATTCATCTCCATCTGCCACAGGCGATCCTGCGCGTGGGTGTACCCCAGCGCAAACGTTGCATCGCGCTCGGTCGCTGCAACGATATTCGGGATGCCGTGCGCATCGCGCTCGATGCGCACCGGCTGCTGCAGTCCCGCAATGATGAATGTTCCCTCGTGCACCGGAAGACTCGCCTGCCGATACCACAGCAATATTGCGATCAACGTGACGACAACCAGCAACGCTGCGAAGCCGGCCACGCGCACGAATGTCCGGTTCGACGGCATCACTTGGAGCGGATCAAAGCACGCGATACTTCGCGAAGACCTCTTTCAGCGAAGCGCCGGCCGCGAGCTCGTCGCGGGTGTGGTCCTCGCCAGTCACTTTCGCGAATGCGCGCGTCAGAGCCTCGTCTTCTACCGACCGCGGCACGACGACGACACCATCGGCATCGCCAACGATCAGATCGCCCGGCTCGATCGACACGCCCGCGCATTCGATCGGCACGTCGATCTCGGCGACCACTCCGCGGCCCTTCGAATCAAGCGGCGCAATGCCGCCGTGAAACACCGGAAACTTCATTGTGCGGATCGCGCGGATGTCGCGCACCATTCCGTCGGTGACGCAACCCGCTGCACCGCGCGCACGCGCAGCGGTCGACAGCAGTTCACCCCATGGCGCGATGCGCGTCGAGCCGCCGCAGCCGAACACGGCGACCTGGTCGGGCTTCAG
>JACCYC010000121.1 GCA_013696665.1 Burkholderiaceae bacterium
GTGCAGGCGCTGCCAGTAATCGATGGCCGCCACAAAGTCGCGGCGCTCAAACGCCTCCGAGCCCGCCATTGCGAGCGCTTTCCACTGTTTGGGGTCAAGCACCAACGCGCGCCGTACGAGCTCAAGAGGCTTGCCCGTAAACGTCCGGCCCTGGCTCATCGCTAGAGCATCGGCGTAATCGGCCATCACGTCCGCGTTCTCAGGCACCAGTGCGCTGACCTTGGCATACGCAGCGGCGGCTTCGGAAAAATTTCCAATTGCATACTGGGTCCGTGCCAGCAGCGCCCATGTTTCAGCGTTCGTCGGTTCCTTATCCAAACGCTTTTTCAAATCGGTGATCATTGTCTCGATCCGCTCGCGCGTAACCTCGCCTTCGTTCGACGCTAGGGCGGTGCCCGGCGACAGACCGGCCGGGCTGCCGACTTGTAAGTACAACGCGGCGGCGGCAAGCGGTGTAATCAAAGCGACAACGACAGCAATCCAACGGTGACTGCGCCGCCCGTCGGGCGCCGCACCACTGGCGCGCACGTCGTCGAGCAGACGTCGTTCAAGTTCGGTTTTTGATTCGGAGTACTGCTCGGGAGAGAGCGTGCCGCGCGCGAGGTCCGCTTCGAGATCAGCGAACTGATCCCGGAAGATCGACACGTTTGCTGCACCGTGGTCAACCGTGCGCGACTCGCTCCGGCGCAGCAGCGGCCACAGGATCCAGGCTATCGCTATGACCACCATTGCAATTGCTGCGACGATGAACGCTGTCATAGCTTTGCGTCCCCCGGATTGCCCAGCAGTCTTTCAGCTTCTGCCTGCTCGGCCGAGCTCAACGGTGTGTCGCTCAGGCGGCGACGTCTATTGCGCAGTGCTCTCGCAAAAGCGACGAGCGCCGTCAGCGCAAGCAAAGCCGGTCCAAACCACAGCAGCAACGTATGTGACTTTAACGGTGGTCGATAAAGTACGAAATCGCCATAGCGCGCGACCATGAAATCGAGAATCTGCTCATCGCTGCGCCCGGCCTGAATCTGCTCGCCAATCTCGCGTCGCAGGTCCACCGCAAGTTCTGCACTCGATTCAGCAATCGTCTGATTCTGGCAAACCAGGCAGCGAAGCTGTTCGGCAAGCCCGGCTGCGCGATGCGTCGCGACTGCATCAGGCTTTGCAAGGACCTCGGCTGACAACGCAGCGCCCGAAAACAACGAGATCAGTAGCAGCATCCAGTGGAAACGCGCGACGCTCATGACTTGCGTAGCTGCTGCACCAGCGGAAACATTTTCTTACGCCACGCTTCTTCGGTTACCGGGCCAATCTGCTTGAAACGAATCACGCCTTGCTTGTCGATCACAAACGTCTCGGGGACTCCATAGACGCCGTAATCGAGGCCCACACGTCCATCGGTGTCCATCAGCGAAAGCTTGTACGGATTGCCGAGCTGCGCCAGCCAACCGAGCGCCGGGTCGCGTTTGTCTTTGTAGTTCAGACCGACAATGGGGACGGTGTCAGTCCGCGCAAGCTCAACCAGCAGCGGATGTTCGACACGACAGGCAACACACCACGATGCCCAGACGTTGAGTAACCACACCTGGCCCTGCATCTGGCTGGGGGAAAACATCTGATCGGGCTGCGCGAGTTGCGCAAGCTGAAACGTTGGCGCAGGTTTTCCTACAAGCGGCGAAGGCACTTCTCTTGGGTTAAGTCCCAAGCCAACGAATAGAAATGCAGCGAGCCCGATGAAAACGGCAAGCGGGACTGCAAACCGGAGGGCCGACCTGGGCTGCTCAGTGCTCGCGGCGTCGCTATCTTTGCGCGCAGCAAAACCCTCGGCAGCGCGTGCTTCGTCGCTCATAGGTGCTTATGCGCTCGCGACGGCGCTGGTCTGGCTGCGCCGGGCAAGCAACCGGTAGCGGCGGTCCGAAAGCGCTAACACGCCACCCAGCGCCATCAGCACACACCCGCCCCAGATCCAGGTGATCAGCGGCTTGAGATACACGCGCACGCTCCACGCGCCGGTGCCACTTGGATCGATTGGCTCGCCGAGCGAAACGTAAATGTCTCCGAGCACCCCAGTGTCAATTGCGGCCTCGGTCATTGGCATCTTCTGCACGTTGTAGATGCGCTTTTCGGGGTGCAAGGTCGTGACGTGGTTGCCGTTTCGCGACACCTCAACCGTGCCGCGAGCGCCGCTGTAATTGGGGCCGGTAAGACGCTGCGTGCCGACAAACTTTATCGCGTAACGGCCCACTTGAGTCGTGTCGCCGACGTTCATGCGTGTGTCCTGCTCGACCTGATAACCGTTGACTACCGTGACACCGACGACGAACACGCCAATACCGAGATGCGCCAGCTGCATCCCCCAGTAGGAGCGACCCTGCGCACGTAAACGTTCCAAGAGCCCTCCGCGCAGATGGCGAACGCGCTCTTTGATATTGAGTGCAATGGACGCTGCGATCCATGCCGCCAGAAACAGACCGACGCTAATCAGCGGCGTCCAACGTCCTGCCAACACGGGTGCAATCAACGCGACCGCAAGCGCGACAGCAAAAGCCCATTTGAGCCGCATGGCCAGATCCGGCAGCTCCGCTTTCTTCCAGCGCGCCAGCGGGCCGATTCCCATTAGAAAAACCAGCGGCGCCATCACGGCGCCAAACACCAGATTGAAGTATGGCGGGCCAACCGAAGCTTTCGGCAACTCAAGTGCATCGAGAAACAGCGGATAAAGAGTTCCCAAAAGCACCGACCCAGCTGCGACTGCAAGCAGCAGATTGTTAAGTAGCAGAAACGACTCGCGCGAAACAACTTCAAACTTGCCGCCAAGGCCGACCTTCGGTGCGCGCCACGCAAACAGCGCGAGCGACGAACCGATGACGACCACCAGAAAGGCAAGGATGAAGACCCCGCGCTTGGGATCAGTTGCAAACGCATGCACCGATGTGAGCACCCCTGAGCGCACGAGAAACGTGCCAAGCAGAGAAAGCGAGAAGGCACAGATGGCAAGCAGCACGGTCCAGCTTCTAAAGCTGCCGCGCTTTTCGGTGGTGGCGAGCGAATGAATCAACGCGGTGCCTACCAGCCAAGGCATAAACGACGCGTTCTCAACCGGATCCCAGAACCACCATCCACCCCAGCCCAGTTCGTAGTACGCCCACCAGCTGCCGAGCGCGATGCCGCAGGTCAGGAAGCACCATGCCAACGTGGTCCAGGGGCGCGACCATCGGGCCCACGCCGCGTCAAGTTTGCCGCCCAGCAAGGCTGCAATTGCAAATGAAAACGCTACTGAGAACCCGACGTAGCCCATGTAGAGCATCGGCGGATGAAACACCATGCCGGGGTCCTGCAGCAGCGGGTTCAGATCCCGCCCATCCAGCGCCGGTGGCAGCAGCCGGTCAAAAGGATTCGACGTCAGCAACATGAACAGCAGAAAACCGATCGAGAGCACGCCCTGAACGCCGATCACGCGCGCCAACATATCGTCAGGCAGGTGGCGCGAGAAGATCGACACGGCAAACGTCCACCACGCGAGCATCAGCATCCAGAGCAACAAAGACCCTTCGTGCGAGCCCCAGCTTGCCGCGATTCGATAGTGCAGCGGTAGCTGCGAGTTGGAGTTGCTGGCGACATTGGTAACCGAAAAGTCGTTGACGACGAACGAGTAGACCAGGCAACCAAATGCCAGCGTGATGAAGAGCACCTGGCCGCGTGCGGCCGGGCGTGCGACCGACATCCAGGTGCGGTCGCCGCGCGCCGCGCCCGCGATCGGCAGGACCGCCTGCGCCGTTGCCAGCAACAGCGCGAGGATCAGCGCAAGGTTTCCGATTTCAGGAATCATCTGATGCTATTGCAGAGCCTTGCGCGCTTTGGCAGCCTGCTCGACTGCATAGGCAGCCTCGGGCGGGGTGTAGTTCTCGTCATGTTTGGCAAGTACTTCATGCGCACGGAACACGCCATCGGCGTCCAGTTTGCCCTGCGCGACCACACCTTTTCCCTCCTTGAACAAATCGGGAAGGATGCCGGTAAATACGACCGGGATTATTTTCGCGGTATCGGTGACGTTGAAGTTGACAGTAAGGCCGTCGGACTGCCGCTTGACACTTCCCTGCTCGACAAGACCACCGACCCGGAAGGCTTTGCCTTTCGGGGCCTCCTGATTGGCGATCTGCGAAGGGCTATAGAAGAAAACCAGGTTCTCCTGAAACGCAGACAGAACGAGTGCCACCGCAACGCCCAGGGCAGCCAGGCCGCCCAGTATCAATGTGAGTCGCTTCTGACGGGGCTTCATCGGTCGCCCACAGTTTGCGTTGACTTTCCCATTTCCAAATTGCCCCCAATGATTTCGGAAATCGCACGGCGGCGCCGCACGCGCAGCAGAACAATTTCGATGACAACCGCGGCCAGCACGGTGGCATACGAGCCCCACACGTAGAAGCCGTAGCCACCCATCGCCCAGAAATCGGCTGCGCTCGCCCAGTTCACTTGAGCCTCTCCGCGGCGCGAAGTTCCCGCGCCCACTCGCTGCGCTTCTCGCGCTCGAGCAGAATGCTGCGAACGCGGTGCAAGGCTGCGCCGATGCTGTACGACCAGAACGCCAGCGCCATCAGCAACATACCGAGCAGCATCGTAGCGGCCATCGAAGGCGAACGCGTCAGGCTGACCGACGAGCCCTGATGCAGCGTATTCCACCACTGCACCGAAAAGTAGATGATCGGTATGTTGACGACGCCGACGAGCGCGAGCACCGCGCCTGCCTTATCCGCACGGCGCGGGTCATCAATGGCTGCCTGCAGCGCCAGAAATCCCAGATAAAGAAACAGCAGAACCAATTCGGATGTCAGCCGCGCGTCCCAGACCCAGTAGGTGCCCCAGGTAGGCCGTCCCCACAATGAGCCGGTGATCAGCGCGAGCACTGTCATCAACGCCCCGGTCGGCGCGATTGCGGTGGCCATCATCGAAGACACGCGCGTATTCAGGATCAGGCCGAGCGCGGCCCAGAACGCCATGATCAGGTACAGAAACATCGACATCCACGCCGCGGGGACATGGATGAAAATAATCCGGTAGGACTCGCCCTGCGTAGCGTCGGTCGGCGCGACGAAGAAACCGACGTACAGACCGAGCGCCGCGAGCACAGCTCCGATCACGAAAAACCACGGGGTCAATCGGCCCGCGAGCGGAAAGAAAGTCTGGGGCGATGAGAACCAGAACAATCCGGGCCGGGCGTGAACGCTCAGTGTGCTCATGTCATTCGATGGAAATGCGAAGCGCGACTGCAACGGCCCATGGCATCAAGACGGCAGCGAACAAGAAAAATGCACCAAGCAACAGGAAGTACGCTGACACGCTGAGGCCGGCGGCAGCGGCACCGACGGCGCCCGCTCCGAAAATCAGCACCGGGATGTAAAGAGGCAAGACTAGCAAGGATGCCAGCACAGCGCCGCCGCGCAAGCCTAGTGTCAGCGCCGCGCCGATGGAACCGATCAGCGATAACACGGGTGTACCAAGCGCAAGGCCCCCTACGAGTGCCGCGGTTGAACTATGGTCCAGATCGAACAGCAGGCCAAAGACCACCGCCATCAACGTCAACGGCACCCCCGTGCTTAGCCAATGCGCTGTGGCCTTGGCCAGCACGATCAACGATAAAGGTTCAGCAGACAACAGCATTTGTTCGAGCGTTCCATCGGCAAAATCGTTCGCAAAAAGACGCGGTAGCGACAAGATGGCGGCGAGCAAGGCTGCCACCCACACCACGCCAGGCGCAATGTCACGCAGCAAGGCCGGCTCAGGCCCAATACCCAACGGGGCCAGGGTCACCACGACGACGAAGAAAAACAGCGTGTTGAGCACGTCGGCCTTCTGCCGCATCGCCAGCAGCAAGTCGCGGCGGACGACGTGCAGGAAGATAGTCAGCATGTCGATTCCGCGACCGATGTCCGGGCGCCCAGATCAACATGCTGCAATCGGGCCACTTCAATCGCAACGTCTTGATGGGTGACGAAAACTACCGTGTTGCCGTGGCCAACGTGGCTTGAAATCAACTGCGAAAGTGCGGCAACTCCAAGCGTGTCAAGCGCCGTAAATGGCTCGTCCAAAACCCACAATGGCGCGTCGGGTGTTGCAAACAGCCGGGCCAGAGCGATGCGCCGACGCTGTCCCTGCGAAAGAAAGCGCGCCATTGTGTGCTCGACGTGCGCGATCCCGACAGCGTCGAGCGAGCGACGCACCACCGCATCATCCACCTTGCGACCGGAAACGGCCTGAGCGATCTTTACGTTCTCGCTTACCGTGAGCTCGTCTTTCACGCCGTTCAGGTGTCCGACGTACACCAGATCCCGCAGGTACTCCTCGCGTGCCTTGCGGATGTCGCGTCCGCGCCACCGCACTTCGCCTGCTGTGGGTTGCAGCAATCCGCACAAAATTCTCAACAGACTGGTTTTGCCCGTCCCGTTTGCTCCGGCGACACGAAGCAGCGAGCCGGGAGCGACCGCGAAGTCGATTCCGGCAAACAGTGTCCTGTCGCCGCGTTCGCAGCAGAGATCGGTCGCTTCGAGCATCGGCAGGCGTTATAAGCGATGCACGCGCGCCGCGATAGTCGAAAGTGGGCTGGCCAGCGCAGTCACGGGCACCGCCGCGCGCAAACGGTTCGATTGACCGCGTCGATGTGCGCAATTCCGCGCATGGGGCGAGCGATTGCGCGGTCTACAATCCGCCCTCTCGCGCTCGAACACGATTTGCTCGCAGCGCTCGAACCTATCCCATGAAAATACTCGTCGTCGACGATCACTCGCTCATCACCGATGCGTTGAGCATCTTGTTCCTGGATCTCGATCCAACGGCCGAGGTCATCACGACTCGGACCGCGGAAGGCGCGCTGAAGATTCAGGAAGAGCAACCCGAGCTCGATCTCGTGGTGCTCGATCTGGGCATGCCCGGCGTATCGGGCACTGCGTTGCTTGAAGCGATGGTATCGAAGGCGCCCGAGATGAAGATCCTGGTGCTGTCGGGCAATCAGGATCAACGCAGCGTGATGCGAGTGCTGCAGCTGGGCGCCGCGGGCTTCGTGCCGAAGTCGATGGCGTCGGAAACGTTGTTATCAGCCGTCAAGTTTGTCCTATCGGGCGGCGTTTACATCCCGGCCGATCTGCTCGAAGAGGTCAATCGCGCAGGCATCTTTGGAAATTCGGAACGCCTGCGCGAACAGAATGGCGGACGT
>JACCYC010000122.1 GCA_013696665.1 Burkholderiaceae bacterium
TGGCCATTGGCACGACCGCCATGCGCTACGGGCTGGCCCTGATCTTCCTGTGGTTCGGTGCGATGAAGTTCACGAGCTACGAAGCGACGGGGATCGCTCCCTTCATCGCCAACAGCCCGCTGGTCGGCTGGTGGCATTCGACGCTCGGCATCCAGGGCGCCAGCACCATGCTCGGAGTTTACGAAATCGCCACCGCCGTCCTGCTCGCGATCGGCCGCGTTGCGCCGCGCGCCGGCGTCGTCGGCGCCGCGATGGCCGTGCTCACCTTTTTCATCACCTTGAGCTTCCTGTTCAGCACGCCCGGCGTCACTGCGCCGATGGGCTTTCCAGTCCTCTCCGACGTCGGCGAGTTCCTGTTGAAAGACGTCGGTCTGCTCGGCATCTCGATCCTGCTCCTGGGCCAAGCCTTGCGATCTGTTGCCGGTCGCCCGGCGGTCACGGAGCGGGCGCGCGCCTGAGCTTCGAAACAGGAGCCCACTCGACCAAGGGGCCGATGCAGTTGCACAAGGAACGACGACCCGCAGTCGGACGCCGAAACGTGGCTTCACGCATCGGCGCTCGCCAGCGCGCCGAAACCTAGTCAGAACTAAGCGCCACTATGCCGCCGGGCGAGCGCTGGCACTCCTGGCAGTGGGTTCGCGCGCGTCCATTTTGCGATAGATCAACGCGAGTACCAAACCGAAAGCGGCATGCGAGACAAACGCAATCCATCCGCGCCCGTCGGCGAACCATGGAAACAGCGCCGTGAAGCCGTAGAAGTTGACGTAGTACAGCGCAATGCCGAAGATCAAACCGATGATCCACGCCAAGCTGCTGCGTAGCGCCAGCAACAGGGTGCACAGAATCAATCCATAGATGACCGCTAGCACCATGTGAATCGGCATCGCGACCGCTGCGACGCCGATATCGAACGAGGGAGGAGGCGGCAGTACCCCGCTGGGTCCCATTCCTATTGCCGCGATCATGTGCAGCAACCCATACCAAGGTTGTCCCAGCACAACCGCGCCTAGCACCATTTCCATTATTGCCACTAGCAGACCGGCAATAATCGATGCAACGAGAACCGCGCCAAACCGCGGCAACCGCAACGGCCCAGCCCGTCGATCCCCGGTAGAAACATCTTCACGATGCGCACTAGTGATAGGGGTAGTCATAGCCATTCCTAAGTTGATTGCGGCGGGTCTCGCGGAAACGCGAGACTTAAGTCGCATAGTAGTGGCCTCGCAGCAATGGTGATCCTGGTTGTGCAGCGAGCTCTTAAGCCAGACTGTGAAGTATGGTCAAGCGGAACATCGTGAATTTTTCCCTTGGATGGAACAAAGCGCTGGCTCAATGTTCATCTGGTTGAAGGCATTGACCCGCTGCCCCCAACCTTGACCCATTGATGCTGGCGAAGCGCTAAATCGACAGCTGCGACAAAAAATTGTGACGCTCTAATCAGCGTGCCGCGCTCGGCAGATTCGCACACTTGTAGTACGCGACCTGCAATTCCTTGATCGCGTTGGTGTTGAAGCCCATCAGATTCGCTTCGGCCGGAATCATCACGTGCGCATAGTTGCTGTCCGATGGCGAGCAACGACGAGACACTGGCGCTGGTATCAACGGTATTGCCGTTGCCATTGGGCGGAAACGAAGGTGACCGCCTGCGCCGGAGCAGCGACAGCAAACGTAAGCGCCGCGGCAACTGCAGCAAAAGCGCTTTCATTGTTTTGTCTTGTTGCTGATGTTCAGGATTTTTCAAACGCCGCCGCGGCCCCAGGGGCCGGAAATCGCGAACGTGATCCCCGGCATCTGAATGTTGCAGAAAAGCACGCGGCCCGACGGCTCCCAGCACGCGCCCGCGAACTCGAAAGAGCGGTAGTCCTTCGGCGCGATGGTCTTGCCCGCACTGGCGATTTGCGCCGCGCTCAGGTTGATGTTGTTCTTGCAGAAGATGAATGAATCACCATCCGGGTTGACGCCAAGCAGCCGCGCGCCGGTGCCGAACGGATCGACCGAGCCGCCGCCGTCTTCGCACAGGATGATGCCGCCGCGCGGACTCACGGTAATGTTGTCCGGATTGTTGCCCACCAACTGATTGCCGCTGACGAAGATCGCCTTGAACTTCATTGTGGCGAGATCGAGCTCCCACACCGCGCCTTCGCCGCGGCCCGGACGGGCGGTCGGATCAAGCCCGGTCGCTGTGTCGACCATAAACATCTTGCCCGCCGAATACCACATGCCCTCGCCGCGCGCCAGCTGCAATCCGCCGGCCGCCCACGCCTGAACGAACGGGCCACTGCCGCGTGGGTTGCTG
>JACCYC010000129.1 GCA_013696665.1 Burkholderiaceae bacterium
CAACGGCAACGGCAAGAGTCGTGGAACAGATGCCGCAGCGCGCATTCTATTGAAAGCCCACAGCGAATGTGACGTACTTGGCGTAAGTCCCGAGAACGGACCAACGATTGCCGCAGCGCAACAAGAAATCAAAAAAACCCGATGCCGACCGTAAACATCTTCTCAACGCGCGGAATGATGCGTTTGTTCTCGACGAAGATAATCAAATGGTCCTCGGCCTGAATCGCGACGTCGTGATGTGCCATTAAGACCTCGGCTTGATCGCCCAGTCCGCGCACGATTGCACCGATAATCGCGCCACGCGGCATCTCCACCTGCTCGATCGTCTTTCCAATCACACGCGAGCTGCGGGCGTCGCCGTGCACGATCAGCTCGAGCGCTTCGGCAGCAGCACGTCGCAACGTGTGCGCCACCACCACATCACCGCGTCGCGCGAAGCGCAGTAGAGCCGACATCGTTACGTATGACGGCGATATGGCGACGTCGATCTGTCCGCCCTGCATCAGATCGCCGTAGCTCTTGCGGTTGATCAACGCAATCACCCGCCGGGCGCCAAGCTTTTTCGCAAGCAGCGAACTCATGATGTTGTTTTCATCGTCGTTGGTCAGCGCAACGAACAGGTCAACGTCGGCCACGCCTTCCTGCAGCAGGAGGTCTTCATCGGTCCCGTCGCCCAGCAGTACCAGCGCGCCTGAGAGCTGTTGCGCGAGCTGTTCCGCGCGCCGCTTATTAGTCTCGATGATCTTCACATTGCATCGCTGAGCGACATCGAGCCCTTCGCCCGTCGCGAGCGCGCGTGCAAAACGCAGCCCGATATTGCCGCCGCCGGCAATCAATACGGTGCGCACCGGCTTGTCCATCCGGCGCAGCTCGTTCATCACGGCGCGCACGTTACGTGAAGCGGCCAGAAAGAAAACTTCGTCGCCGGGCAGGATCATCGTGTCGCCATCGACCCGCACGCTGGCGTCTTCGCGGAACAACGCAACGATGCGTGTGTCGACATTCGGGATGTGACGGCGCAACTCTTTAATCGGCTGCGAAACGAGCGGCCCGCCGGCGAAAGCGCGCACCGCAATCAAACTGGCGCGGCCGTCGGCAAATTCGAGCACCTGTAACGCTTCGGGAAAATCAACCAGCTTCAGCAGATAGTCGGTGACGGTCTGCTCGGGAAAGATCACATGCGTCGCACCGAAGCCGCCCTCGCCGGTCAGCTTCGGATGCTGCTGCAGTTCGGCATTGCGTACGCGCGCAATGCGCGTCGGAATGTTGAAGAGATCCGCGGCGATCTTGCAGGCAACCAGATTGGTCTCATCGAAAGCGGTCACCGCGATCAGGATGTCGGCATCGCCGGCACCGCCAGCCGCCAGCGTTGACGGCAGCGCTGCATTGCCAACCAATCCGCGCAGATCGAAACGGTTCTGCAATTCCGCTACGCGCGCGCCGTCCGTGTCGATCACCGTGATGTCGTTCGCCTCGGACACCAATGCCTCGGCAACCGAAGAGCCAACCCTGCCGGCGCCGATAATGATGATCTTCATAAAAGCGGCAGGCGGCGACGCCTAACGCAACCGGTGTTCAGTCGTCGTACTCGTGGTTGCGCTGCGAGTAGACCGTTGACTCGGACCGTGCCAGCGGCACGTCGAGCGCCGTCACCGGTTCGTCCGCGGTGCGTTCGGTCCGGCGCAGGCCGCGCGCCAGCTCGATGCCGAGCTGCTTCAACTTGCGGTAAAGATGTGTGCGTTCGAGGCCGGCGCGGTCCGCAACGCGCGTCATGCTGTAATTTTCGCGCGCGAGGTGATACTCGAAGTACACGCGCTCAAACTGGTCGCGCGCCTCCCGCAGCGGCTGATCGAGCGCAACGCCGTTGTGCTCGGTAGCAGGCGTGGGCTCCGCACGGCGGGCATCACCCCCATCGTGGATTGCACCCTGCATTGCCAGCGGTGCGGCTGTCTCGACCGCCACTGGCGCAACCGGTGCGGAAATGCGCACGTTGCGCATGAGCCGGCCACGTTCGAGCCCCGATCGTACGGCGGTAAGCAAACGCGTCATGGCTATCGGTTTCTCCAGAAATTCCATTGCACCAAACCGGGTCGCTTCCACTGCGGTATCGATGGTCGCATGACCCGACATCATGATTACCGGCATCGTCAATTGACCGGTAGAGGCCCATTCCTTCAGAAGCGTGACGCCGTCGGTGTCAGGCATCCAAATATCCAGCAAGATCAAATC
>JACCYC010000130.1 GCA_013696665.1 Burkholderiaceae bacterium
CGTCGACTTCAAATAGGCCTCGGCGCGCAAGGCGAGCGAGCGAGGATCACGGTCGTACCCTTTGCCCGTCGAAGGCTCGATCACGTCGCACGTGACGATCAAAGTGTTTTCTTCACGGAATGGATCCATCCGCGCGGTGTCGGGGTCGGGCATCAGTAACATGTCCGAGGCCTCGATCCCTTTCCATCCGGCGATCGAAGATCCGTCAAAAGCGTGCCCCGACTCGAACTTGTCGTCATCAAAGGCCTTGGCGGGTACCGTGACGTGCTGCTCCTTGCCCTTGGTGTCGGTAAAACGAAGGTCGACAAAGAGCACCTCGTTTTCCTTGATGGTTTTCATCACGTCTTTGGCCGTCGCCATTCGCAGTTCTCCTAGCTCGTTAAGTGTTTACCGCGGACGCACCTTTCCCGCGTTCAAGTCCAGCGCATCGCATTAAGCATGCCAATACGCGAGCGCTTCGCTACTTATGCGCACTACTCGTGTGCGCTATTGGTGCTTTGAGCGCGAAACCACAACCGGCTAAACCGTCGCGGTGAACGGAGTCGCTTTGCATTGGAACATTATGCCCGCCGCGGGTGCGTGTCTGCACCACCAGGATGCGCTGGAAGGAACAGGGTCTGCAAGTCAGTCAGGAACCGCATTCCGAGCGCGGTAGGTTTCAAGACGACATGATCGCGAACCAGAAGGCCGCGCCGCTCGGCTTCATTGAGCTCCGGCTCAATTGACGTCAAAGGCACGCCAGTGCGCTCGGCGAACGAGTTGGCTGCGACACCGGCGGTCAGACGCAAGGTATTCAACATCAACTCAAACGGCAGCTCGTTGCGAGTGACCTCGCGGCTTTCGGCGACAAATTGACGGCCTGCCGCGCGCTGCAGGTACGTCGAAGGCTGACGGAAGCGAACCTGTCGCACGATCCGATGCGGAAAGGAAATTTTGCTGTGCGCACCAGCGCCAATGCCAAGGTAATCGCCAAAGGTCCAGTAATTCAGGTTGTGCCGGCACTCGCGCCCGGGTTGGGCGAACGCCGACACTTCGTAACGTCGATAACCCGCCTGTGCCGTGCGCTGCTCGACCCAATCATGCATGGCGGCTGCGGCGTCTTCGTCGGGCAGCACGGGCGGGTGCTTGGCGAATATTGTGTTCGGTTCGACCGTGAGCTGATACACGGAAAGGTGCGGAGGTGCGGCTGCAATTGCTTGTTCGAGGTCCGCCTGCATCTCGCTGAGCGACTGCCCGGGTAGTGCGTACATCAAATCAAGATTGAAGTTTTGATAGTGACGGTGTGCGATGTCGATCGCGACACGCGCCTGGCGTGCATCATGGATGCGCCCGAGGGCCTCGAGTCGATCGTCGTTGAACGACTGGACACCGATGGATAAACGATTGACGCCCGCAGCTTTGTAGAGCGCAAAGCGCTCCGCGTCGAACGTCCCTGGATTGGCCTCGAGCGTTATCTCGCATTCGGCCGCAATCGGCAGCAAGGTGCGAATGTCCGACAGCAATCGGTCGACGCCCGCACCGCTCAGCAGGCTTGGGGTTCCACCGCCGATGAAAATGCTGGTGATGCGACGCCCCCAGATCAGCGGCAGCGAAGCTTCCAAATCGGCACGCAGGGCATCCAAATACGTATCCTCCATAACGTCAGACATGTTGGCCTCGTGCGAATTGAAGTCGCAGTAGGGACACTTTCGAACGCACCAGGGGTAGTGGACGTACAGCGAAAGCGGCGGCAGCACCGGTAGCGTGAGCGTGCCAGGCCGCAGATACGTGGCCACATCGACGGGTTGCACCGCCGTCGGCTGTGACTTGATTTCAATCACCGAGGCCATCAGCGCCAGTCGGCGAGCCGGCGCGCCATCTCGGCAAAGGCAAGGCCCCGATGGCTGATGCGGTTCTTGTGCTGCAGATCAAGCTCGGCCGCAGTCACGCCAAGGCCGTTAACCTGAAAAAGCGGGTCATATCCAAAACCGCCGTCACCGCGCGGCGCCTGCAGGATATCGCCGTGCCAGCGTGCGTCGGCGATCAACGGATCTGGGTCGTCGGCCGCGCGAATCGCGACCAACACACACACATAGTGCGCGGCACGCTGTGTAATACCCGCGAGACGCCACAGCAGTTCCATGTTGTTTCGCTCGTCGTCGGTCGGCTCGCCCGAAAAACGCGCCGACAAAACGCCCGGCGCGCCGCCTAATGTATCAACACAAAGTCCAGAGTCATCTGCCAGCGCGGGCAGACCGCTTGCGGCGGCTGCGTGGCGCGCCTTGGCAAGTGCGTTTTCCGCGAACGTTGGGTGCGGCTCATCGGCTGAGTGAATACCTAGTGCACTCTGCGGCACAACCTCGAGCGCATTGCTGCCTGCCAAGCTGCCGAACAGCGCGACGCATTCGCGCAGCTTCCCGGCATTGCCGGAAGCAAGGACGATACGATGGCGCGTCACAACTCGAGCACGTGCTTTTGCGCGGCCACTAACGAGTGGATTCCAGCCTTCGCCAGTTTCAGCATCGCGTCCATTTGCTCTGCAGTGAATGGCACACCCTCTGCCGTCCCTTGCACTTCAACAAAGCCGCCGTTACCGGTCATCACGACGTTCATGTCAGTGTCGCACCCGGAATCCTCCACGTAATCCAGGTCGAGCACCGGTGCCCCCAGGTACAGTCCGACCGAGACAGCGGCGACGAAATCCGAAATCGGCGTGTTATCGATCATGCCGCGCATTCGTAGCCAGCGACAGGCGTCGTATGCGGCTACGAAGCCGCCAGTGATGGATGCCGTGCGGGTTCCACCATCAGCCTGAATCACATCGCAGTCGATGTGCAGGGTGCGCTCGCCGAGGGCCGCGAGATCAAACACCGAACGCAAGCTGCGCCCGATCAGACGCTGAATCTCCTGCGTGCGGCCGCCCTGCTTTCCTCGTGCCGCTTCCCGGTCTGATCGAGTATTCGTCGCGCGCGGCAACATGCCATATTCGGCGGTCAACCAACCTTCCCCTTTGCCTTTCAGAAATGCTGGGACCCGCTCTTCGACGCTTGCCGTGCAGATCACGCGCGTGTCGCCGAACTCGACGAGTACCGACCCCTCTGCATGCTTGGTGAATTGACGCAACAGACGCACCGGCCGCAGTTCGTCGGCACGGCGGCCGCTCGGCCGCGAAATCGAATCCATTTTGTGTTGCGTGTGGCGCGAGCCACACGCGCCCCTGAACGTGATATTCGCTATTTTGCGACGAGTTTGCCGCTGCGCTGAATTGCCTTTTGAATTTCGGCTACCGCGTCATCGATTTGCTCTTCGGACAGTTCCTCATCGATACCGGGCTCACCCACGCGCGGCATCTGGATTGTCGAGGCAACCGTGCCTTCGGGAATAAGTAGCGTCGACACCGGCTCTTCGCTCGGCGGCACCATTTCCATCGACTCGGTACCTGCCCAGGTCATTGCCACGCCGGTGACATTGTCGGATTCCGGCCCGCCGAGTTCGAGTGCCAGCTCCATCAGCTCCGGCACCGCACGCATCACCGTTTTGCCAACAAAGGCATCTGCAACCTGCCGATCGTTCAGGGTGCCCCACAGCCCGTCCGAGCACAGCAGCAGCGTGTCGCCGTTGCGCAGTGCCACTGGCCGGCTGACTTCGACGGTCGGCGCAACGTAGGCGCCGATACAGTTAAAAATGCGATTTCGCTCTGGATGATCTTTAGCTTCTTCGGGGCGGATGAGGCCAGATTGCACCAGATGATGCACGCGCGAATGGTCGATCGTCCGCTCAAGAATTCGGCCGGACCGAATCATATAGAGACGAGAGTCACCCACATGGGCCCAGAGCGCCACGCCCTGCTGCACGATGCAGGCGACCAAAGTGGTGCGCGGCGCCTCCGGCAAGCTATGTTCCGCGCGATAACGATGCAGCTCGCGATGTGCGGCCAGAACCGATTCCTCCAGAAACCTGACCGGGTCGGCCAGAAGCGGTTTTGCGTCGCGCTGATAAATCGACGCCAGCGTCTGCAACGTGAGCTGCGACGCCACCTCGCCTCGCGCGTGCCCACCCATCCCATCCGCCACCAGCATCAGCAGCGAGTCGCGCGTGTACAGGTACCCCATGCGGTCCTGATTGATGCGCCGACCGCCTTTTTTACTTTCCTGGTAAACGGAGAAACGCATCGGGTGTGAGAACTAAGAGGCAGCTGGAACTAGTCGACCAAGTGTCGGGCTTTTACGAGGTCGTTAACCTCGAAAAATCGTCCGGCTTTGCCGGCGATTTTTTGCTTACTCATCGCACAAAAGTAGAGGTGCACTTTTGTGCGCTTGCTAAAACCAGGTGATGTTGTGCTCTTTCATGAAGCGCGTCACGCGCTGCTGCAGATTGCGCCAGCGCGCGCCGTTGCGTTCGACCATCGAAAACTCGGGGCGCTCGGGAACGTTCTGCAACAGTTCCTTTTGCACCGCAAACACGGTTTGTGGCCGCTCAAGCGAATTGAGGCGTAAACACCGCTCAACCATCGAGATCAATTGATTTGAATACAGGCCTCGGAAAGAGCGTAACGCCGTCGGCATCTTGTCTTCCTTAAGGCGTTGATCCGATTCTTGCGGCGGCATGCCCGACATGCACGCATAAACGCACGAGCCAATCGAGTAGACATCGGTCCATGGCCCGAGCTCGGCGTCGCGTTTATAAAGCTCCGGGGCGGCGAAACCCGGTGTGTACATGGGATACGTCTTGCTGATATCGCGCTGCAGCGTCTGACGCGCGGCGCCGAAGTCGAGCAGGATCGGGGTGCCGTCCATGCGCAAATACACGTTAGCCGGCTTCACGTCCAGGTGCAGCAGGCGGTTTGAATGCACTTCACGCAGGCCATTCATCACCTGCGCAAACACGCGGCGAATAAAACGCTCGGACAGAACGTCCTTTTGATCCTTGTTCCGGTTACGCAGCACGTGCTCCTGCAGCGAGCGCCCGGATTCGTATTGCATCACCATGTACACCGTCTCGTTGGCGCGAAAGAAATTGATCACGCGCACGATGTTCGGGTGATAGATACCTGCCAGCGCCCTACCTTCCTCAAAGAAGCACTTGAGGCCGATGCGATAAGTGTTCAGATTTTCCGGAGCAATGTAGGGCAGCAGCTCGCCGGGCTTACGCTGCGCCAGCGAGGCCGGCATGTACTCCTTGATCGCCACCGAATTGCCTTGATCATCAGTCGCGAGATAGACGATCGAGAAGCCGCCCGAAGAGATCTTCTTTACAATGCGGTACCCGCCAACCTCCAGGCTTTCAGGTAACGATGCGTTGGTCTGGGCCGGCATAGTGTTGCATGTTGGGAACCGCGGCGATTCTATCCAAAAGGTGCCGCCGGACCGTAACCACAATAGGGCGCCTTTTATCCTTATTACCTTCGTTAAGCTCCAGCGATGAAGGCTGTCGCAAGCATGACTGGCTTCGCCAGCGCCGCGCGTCCGACCGCGCTTGGTCGTTTGACGCTCGAATTGCGTTCGGTCAATTCACGCTTCCTCGACCTGACGCTGAAAATGCCGGACGACCTGCGGATTGCAGAAGCGGCTCTGCGTGAAGCAATCGGCGCACAGCTGGCGCGCGGCAAAGTCGAGTGCCGAGTCTGGATTGCACGCAGTGCCGAGGAAGTCACACCACAACTCAACGCCAGTGCGTTGGCTCGACTTGCCGATCTCGCGCATCAGGTCGAGCGCAGCCTTCCTGCGGCTACTCCGATTGGCACCGCGGATGTGCTCAACTGGCCCGGCGTTGTTGAAACACCGGGAGCCGAACCGGACGCTTTACGCACTCAAGTGCTCGCCGCTGTCGACGAAGCGCTCGCTCTACTGGCTGAATCGCGGCGCCGGGAAGGTGCCGCGCTGACCACCGTGCTGCTAGCCCAATGCAGTCAGGTTGAAGCGATTGCATCCCAGCTGACGGCTCGAGCTCCCGACCTGATTGCAGCGGTCGAGCGCAAGTTGAATGAGCGGCTCGAGAAAGCGCTTGGGCCAGCCTTGTCGGGAATTTCGCCATTGACCCGCGAGGAAGTGTCCGAGCGCATTCGTCAGGAAGTGACGCTGTATGCGCTCAAAATGGACGTCGACGAGGAAATTAAACGCCTTGTCACGCATGTTTGCGAAGTAAGGCGCGTGCTGAGCCAGGGCGGTGCGGTGGGGCGCCGGCTCGATTTCCTGATGCAGGAGTTAAACCGCGAGGCGAACACCGTTGGCTCCAAGGCGGCTGCTATCGAGATGACGAATGCCTCGGTCGAGCTCAAAATTCTGATCGAACAGATGCGCGAGCAGATTCAGAATCTTGAATAACTGAAAATGACTGCGGCCCCACAGACTTTCGATTCGGTGGACGGGCACTTCGCCGGCAATGTATTTCTGGTGGTGGCACCTTCCGGCGCCGGCAAATCGACGCTCGTTAACGCCCTGCTCACGCGCGAGCCCAATATCGAGCTCTCGGTGTCGTTCACAACGCGTGCTCCACGACCGGGAGAGCAAAGCGGCCGGGAATATCACTTCGTCGACGTCGAAGAATTTATGCGGCGAAGAGGCGCGGCCGAGTTCATCGAGAGCGCAGAAGTTCACGGCAACTATTACGCGACTTCGCGCCTGTGGATTGAAGACCGGGTCCGCGCCGGCACCGATGTATTGCTCGAAATCGACTGGCAGGGCGCGCGGCAAGTCAAGGCGGAGTTTGCGCACGCAGTGGGAATCTTCATCCTGCCGCCGTCGATCGACGCCCTGGAAGCGCGGCTCAAAAAACGAGGTCAGGACTCGCCGGCCGTGATCACGCGGCGGCTGCTTGCCGCGGGGAGTGAAATCGCGCATGCCCCCGAGTTCGATTTTGTGATCATTAATCAGGATTTCGACCTCGCGCTGTCGCAGCTGGTGGCTATCGTTGCTGCCACGCGGCTGCGTTTTTCAACCCAGGCGGTCCGCTATCGGGACTTATTCACGCAACTAGGGATCGCAAAGTAGGCCTGCGCCACCGCTGCTCGCCATGGCGCCAACCCCGTTAGGGTTGCTTGCGGCAACGGTGCGGTCGGTCGCCACGCCCCTTGACTGCCTGGCGGCGAAGCACCTGCGTCAGACTCTAACCAGTTGCGCGAGGCGGGCTTCCCAACCCACTATCCATTCCGCCAGCTGGAAGGATTCCATCGGACTGCCAATGAAATAGCCCTGCGCAAGATCGCAACCGATTTCTCGCAGAAAATGCCAGTCGTCCTCGGTTTCTACGCCTTCGGCCACAGAGTGCATGCCCAGCCGCTTGGCAATGCCGATACTGCCCTCGAGCATGGGCCGGATGATCTGGTTGTAACGCGCACCATGCACGAAGCCACGGTCAATCTTCAACTCGGTGAACGGGACGTCGCGCAGCTGGGCGAGCGACGAATGGCCGGTACCAAAATCGTCGATCGACAATCCGAACCTCTGCATACGTAATCGCACCAGGCTCTCGAGCGGCGCCGGCGTGGGCGATATCAGCCGGCTTTCCGTGATTTCCAGCGTCAGGTCCTGGGGTGATGTGCCGGTTTCACGAACGAGCGCGCTGACGCGGCTCGCAAAGTCAGGCGCGCGCAGATTCTGCATCGTGACGTTGACGGCCATCTGCACCTGCACGCCTTCGTCCTGCCAGCGGCTGAGCTGAACCAGCGCCGTCCTTACTACCCACTCGGTCAGCGCGTCGACCGCATCGCAGTCTTCGACCGTGCTGATGAAGCTGTCCGGATAAACGAGTCCGTGGTCCGGATGATTCCAGCGCACCAGTGCCTCCATTCCGGTGAGCCTTCCAGTGTGCAACTCTACCTTGGGCTGGTAATGAAGCACCCATTGCTTCTCGCGATTGGCTGCGTGCACTTCAGCGCTCGAAAAACTGAGCGCCGCCCGGGCAGGGGTTGCCGCAGTCACTGGCTTCCAGCACTCGAGCAGCGCGCGCAGCTCCGGCCGGCCGGCCGGTTTCTCGAGTGCGCCAAGGATCAACAGCCCACCCCGGCCCAGCAGCTTTTGCACGGTGTGCATGATCCGCAGTCCCTCGCCGCTCAGAAGGATCACGCCGCCCAGGAAAGGAATTGCGCTCAACTTCTGGAGAAACTCGATGCCGTCCATACGGGGCATGTTCAAATCGCACAGGATCACGTCGACCGCGTGAGGGTCTTCATGCAGCAGCGCCAGTGTCGCCGCGGCGCTGCTGGCGGTCCTGACCATCTGATAGCCCATGCTCTTTAGCATTTGAGCTTGCATGCCAAGCATGAACTGATCGTCGTCGAGCAGCAGGATGTTGGGCTGCCTGCGTTCGGAGGCCGGCAAATCGTTGGACAGCGACTCGGTTTCGTCAGGACTTGCGGCGGGCATTTTCGTTTCTGACCTCATCAGTAGTGCCTACCTAGAATCCAGAAATCGGAGCACGGCTTCCGATTCGGTCTGGAACAACGGTAGCAAGGCCTTTAACTTACCTGTTTTTCGCCCACCGGCGACTTCCTCGATCTGAGCGCAAAGATCACCGAGCCGTAGGGCGCCGATCGAGCGCGCCGCAGACTTCAACTTGTGAGCGGCGTCACTCACAATCTGACCCGATCCGGCTGCTACGCCCTGACGCAAGGCATCGCTCGACAGGCCGGCGCTTTCGCGAAAGGCACCGAGCACTTCGTCTATCACCGAACTGTCGTCGCCTACGAGCGCGGCGAGCACCGAGAGGTCGACCGGCGGAGGCTCAACAGCCGCCAGTACGCGCCCACCCTCCTGCAGGGCGGACTGCGACAGCGGCATGATCCATTCCTCTATCGCTGCACTCAGCTGCGCAAGCCGCACTGGCTTGCTGAGATATCCGTCCATCCCGACCGCGCGGCAGCGCACCTCTTCATCGCGCAGCGCGTTTGCTGTCAGCGCAAGGATCGGCATGCGGCGCTTCGCAGTTTCCTCGCTGCGAATCGCCTTGGTCAGCTCGTATCCATCCATCAGCGGCATGTGCAGATCGGTCAGCAGCAGGGCGAAATCGCCGGTGCGCCAGCGCTCGAGTGCTTCGCGGCCATCGGCGGCTATGTCCGCCGCAAAGCCGATGAGTGCAAGCTGCTGGCGGATCACAATCCGATTGGTCTCGTTGTCTTCGGCCACCAGAATCCGGCGTCCCGCCAGTTGCGCTTCCCGGCGCAATGGTGCCGAACTCCATTCCGACGCCGCTGGCTCTTCTCGCGCTGCCACCTCCCGCAAACGGCCCGACGCTATCGCCAGTACCCTGAACAGATTGCGCCTCGCGAGCGTATCGACGTCGATCAGAACGAGATCGATTGCCTCGACGCGCGGACGGCGGCGATTGCCCCAGCCGAGCGCGACGAAGCGGGTTTCTGCATCGGCCCGCCGCGGCGCCATCGCGCGCAGCTCATCGAGCGGTGGCACCGGCACGCCAGGCAGCAGGATCCACAGCGACAGTCCGGTCGGTGCGTCGGCAACGGCAGCCGCGGCGAGGTCCGTCGAGCGCGCGACGACAACATTGGCATGACTCAGGTAGCCGCCGATGTCCTGGGCGAGCGCGGAGTCCGCGCCGATAACCCGGCACTGCAGGCCATCGGCCCATGCCTCGGTCTCGGGCTCGGGCTCGATCGTGACGATATCGGCAGTAGCCAGTCGCAATCGCACCGTAAACGTGGAACCCTGATCGGGAACGCTATGAACCGAAATCGAGCCCTTCATCAGCTGCACGAGCATGCTCGAAATCGCAAGACCAAGACCGCTGCCGCCGAAACGGCGTGTCGTCGATGCATCGGCCTGCGAGAACGGTTTGAACAGGCGCCCGAGCGTTTCTTCGTCGATGCCGATTCCGTTGTCCGCGATGATCAGATCGACAGTGACTGCGTCGGCGTGGCGCTCGACAAGCTGACCCCGCACCGACACCTGACCCCAGTTTGCACTGCCACCGGAAAACTTGATTGCGTTGCCGATCAGGTTGACGCAGACCTGGCGAAGCCGGCTCTGATCGGCAATCACCGTCCGCGGTATCGCAGGATCGATGAACACGGTCATGCGGACACCCCGCTTGATCGCGAGATGGTCGAGCATGCCGCACACCTTCTCGACCGTGTCAGCTAACTGCATCGGCGCGTTCTCGACATCGAGCTTGCCCGCTTCGATCTTCGAGAAATCCAGAATGTCCTCGATGATCTGCAGCAGCGAGAACGCAGAGTCACGGATCAGGTTGATCATTTCGACCTGCGACCCCTGGAGGCTTGTCTGGTTCAAAACCTCGATCATCCCGATGACTCCGTTCATCGGAGTGCGTATTTCGTGGCTCATCGTCGCAAGAAAGGCCGACTTGGCATGGTTCGCCTGGTCGGCCTCGTCGCGCGCATGCTTGAGCTCGGCGGTGCGCGCCTGCACACGAGCCTCCAGGTCGGCATTCAATTCACGGAGCGTGTCCTGATCGCGCTTGCGCTGACTGATGTCCTGCGCCATCACGACGATGCCGATCGCATTGCCGTGCTCGTCGTAATACGGAACCTTGTCGGTCTGGATCCAGATTTCGTCGCCTTCGCCGTCCTGCACCGATTCGACGATGCCCAGCATCGGGACGCCCGAAGCAATGACCTTCAGATTGTCCGCGTGAAACTTGGCAGCCTCGCGCGGATAGATCTCGTGCGACGGCCTGCCTTCGATGTCCTCGACCTTGAGTCCGGCGATGCTCGCTACGCGCTGGTTGACACGCAGGATGTTGTTTTCCGTGTCCTTGAACCAGATCATTGCAGGCATCAGGTCAAACAGAACGCGCAATTCGGTCTGTTGGCGTCGCAGCTCTGCGTTCACGCGAAAAATTTTCAGCTCGGCGATCTTCAGATCGTCAATATCGGTGCAGGTACCGATCCATTTGACGACGGTGCCGTCCGCCGCAAGGAGTGGCACAGCGCGGATCAGCCACCAGCGGTACGCGCCATCAGCGCGCCGCAGGCGGCTCTCGATCGAATAAGTCCGTTTGGTCGCGATCGCATGCTGCCATGCATCCACAGTAGCCTGGCGGTCGTCCGGGTGGAACGGCTTCGCCCAGTCATTTCCCATTGCTTCGGCCACGCCAAGGCCCGTGTAGTCCATCCACTGCCGACTGAAGTAAAGCGCCTGGCCATCGGAGCGACGAACCCAGACCATCTGCGGCATGGCTTCGGCCAAGGTGCGGAACTCCGCCTCGCTCTCGCGCAGCGCTGTGTCAGCGTTTTTTCGCTGCGTGATGTCGCGCCCGATTCCAACGACAAAGTCCACGCTTGCGTCCGCTGCAAGGGCTGGGGAAAGTATGTACTCAAGGCTACCCGCCGCGCCCGTACGGGTGACATACGGTCGCTCATCCGAGACGGCCACCGTAGTGTCGAATACCTGCTGTACCTGCCCCAGCAGCTTCTTGGCCACCGCAACGGGATAACCGAGCTCTGAGAAGGTCCTGCCAGCCGCCTCTTCTGCCTTGACTCCCCACCGGTCAAGAAGCCGCTGATTGGCAAATAGGAAGTGCCCTTCCCGATCGAGTATGCAGGCCTCGTCGGAAATCGAAGACAGCATGGTGCTCAGCATGCGCTCACGCCGTTCGGTCACCCCTGACAGAATTTCGAGCGTTTCTGCAGCCTGCCTGCGCTCGGTGATGTTGACGTGCATGACCACCGCGCCGGCACTTGGATCATCGGAAAGGGGGGCAATGTTGAGCAGGAACCAACGCTTTTCCGTCGGGGAGTGACACGCGTATTCGATTGAAAACGCTCTGGACTCTCCGGTCAGCACCGAGCGCAAGCCGAAGGCAACCCGTTGGGCTTCCGACGAGTCTTCACCGTGCGCGTTTTCACAGATGTCGACGTAATTGAGGCCCACTGCATGGCTCGGCGACGGCAGTTGATTGGCGCTGCCGAAATCGCGCCACGCCTTGTTCACCGAAACGATTGTTCCCCAGGAATCGACGAGCGCAATATGCGCGGGCACCGCATTCAGGATCGCGACCTGCCTGGCGTGCTCGCTCTGACGCAGATCTGCCTGCGCGCGGCGCAAAACGATCGTATGTCCTGCCGGGTCCGTGACCGAATCGACCTCGCCCCCCAGCAATTCGTCGAGACGCCGGTCTGTCGTGTGAAGGAGGTCGATCAGCGCCGATATTTCCGCGCTTGAACTGATCGACGGTGCCAGCGCGGGACTCATCAACCCGGAACTTTCAGCCCGAGCATCTGTAGTAGCGTGTTGGCGTTGCTCAACGTGCCGACGATTTTCTGAATCGGCAACGGCGCGAGCTTGATGAGCGTGGGCGTCATGAACACCTCCTCGCTCAGCGCGCGCGCTGGCTCGACGAAAACATCGACGACCTCGATCTCGTGGTGGTTGGGAAGATGTGCACGGCACAGTGCGGTCAGGTTGGCGAGTGCGTGCACGGAGTTCGGGGTGTGGCCCGCGATGAACAGGCGAAACTTATAAATTTGCGGCAGCGCCGGCGCATCAAGTGCGGCATCCATGCGGGGGTTCATCGGTCGATCGATCGGCACGGCCGCGCTCATCTCGATTTCGGCGTGACCGCGTCGGCGCCGCGCAACTCGCGCATCTGGCTTTGGCCGCGCGCCAGCTCGCCTTCGCGGCTCGCGCGCGTGCGTGCCAGCAGAGTCTTCTCGGCCTGCTTTGCGACAAGCTCGGTCTGCAGCGACTTGGCGCGCACCTCCAGCACGGCTTCCTCTGCATCGAGCCGCACGAGATTGAGCTGCCCCGCGACCTCGGCCACCTCTTTTGCAACACGCTCAGCGCTCTCTTTTTCCCAGCGCATCGTGCCCATCAGCACCTCGCCGCCTGCGGTATAGATGTCTGCCAGCGTGACACCGTCATCGCTGAGTATCAGCTCTCGTACCTGATTCGAGTGCGCGGTGCCACGCGACTTGATGATTGACATCCCGCGATTGCGCTCGCCTGCCTGAACCAGGTAGTTCAGATGAATCCAGGTATCCGCCAACGTGGAGATGTGCAACGGTGTGCCGCCAACCAGCGTCTGCCCGACCATTTCGTCGAGCAGGCTGGTGCAAACGAGCGTGATCCCATCGGCCTTGGTCCAGTCGATCATGCGCTCGGCCACACCGTGCGCGGTCATCTCGTTTCCAGACTTCGACAGCGTCGAGACCGGGTCGATAACCACGCAGCGCGCCGAGTGTTTCTCGGCGAGCGCCTTGATCCTGACCAGCAGTGTTTCGGCGCTGCCGGTGACCGTTCGTGCCGAGATGATGCGAAGCATTCCGCTTTCGACATGGCCTGCGAGCCGGATACCGACCGATTGAAGGTTGCGAATCACCTCGCTGCCATCCGAATCGAAACAGACAAACAGCGTGCGCTCGCCGCGCTCGCATGCTGCCTCCACGAAGGCGCCGCTCAACGTCGTCTTCGCCGTGCCTGGAAGGCCGGTGATCAGCACGCTCGCGCCGCGGTAGTAGCCGCCGCCCAGCATCGTGTCGAGCCGCTCGACCCCGCTGGTGACGCGCTCATGGGTCACGGTCGCGTCGACACGACCGAGCGTGCGCGCGACCGCCACATCGAATCCCTTGTTGCCGATGACAAATGGCGACTCGCTTTCGTCAAAGCCGCTGCCGCGATACTTCTGCACGCGAACATTGCGCTGCGATACGCCGAGCACGACACGATGGCTGAGGATGACGGCACAGTCGACCATGAACTGCATCAGCCCGAGCGGCTCTTCGGTAAATGCGCTCGATCCCTCGCCCCGATCTTTCGCGGTGATCAGGCCGGTCAGGCCGCGACCCAGCAGCCATTCATGCAATCGATAAATTTCACGCCGCCTAGTTACCTGGTCGGGAAGAAGTGCAAGCAGAATGTCGAGCGCATCAAATACGATGCGGCGCGCACCCATCGCGTCCGTCTGGGCTCCAAGCGCGGCGAGCAGGCCACTGAAGTCGAAGTTTCCCGAATGAATCAGGTCGGGCACCAGCTTGGCGTCGACGAAGCAGAGCTTGTTCGGTAACAGCGCGTTCAGGTCAAATCCGAAGTTTTCACAGTTCGCGACAATCCGCTGCGGCGTCTCCTCGAACGCGACGAAGATTCCCGGTTCACCGAGCTTCGTGCCGTGCACGAGGAACTGGATCGCAAAGATCGTCTTTCCCGAGCCCGGGCCACCCACCAGCAGGGTCGTGCGGCCGTCTGGCAAGCCGCCGCCGGTGATCTCGTCAAAGCCGACGATGCCGGTCGGAGCCTTGATTACGGTCGGCGCGAACGTGTCTGAATCCATGGATGATTGCCGATGGTAGAGGCCGAGGCGCGAGCCATTGCGTTAAAAAGGGGCACGGACACAATGTCCGCTTCTGCTTACTTGCAGGCTGATGCGACGCCAGCGCATTTGCGCTAGCAAACATTCAAACACGCCGTCTAAGCGCGAAAACGCGAAAGCGTTCGAACTGCAGGACGGTGCGACAGGCGTCGTACCGCGATTGCGGACTAATCACTTGTCTAACGGGTGCTCACGAATCAAGTGCGTCAAACGTCGAGGCACCCTACCATGGCACTTCGCAATTCATGGATGCGAATTGTGGGGTAAAGCCCTCGACGCGAAGCACGTCCCGATCGGACGAAGCGTCGCGTCCTGCATCCACGAAGTTCGGGATCTGCGCATAGCTCTGGTCGCGATTGTGGCTGCCACCCGCCTCCGCGACGCCACGCAGACGCCTCGATATCACGCTCTTCCCGCAATTAGGTCGCGAATAACACCGTACGGCGTTAGCTCGGCTAAAATGACGCAATATTCCATCGAGGTACGCCATGGCTCGCATTACCGTTGAAGATTGCCTGAAACACATTCCCAACCGCTTTCAGCTGGCACTCGCCGCCACCTATCGGGCGCGTCAGCTTGCTCAGGGGCATACGCCCAAGATCGATTCCCGCGACAAGCCGCCGGTCGCCGCACTGCGCGAAATCGCTCAAGGCAAAGTCGGCATCGAGATGCTGCGCAAGGTTCCTACCTAGAGCGCGAGCGCGGCTGAGTTCCCTCGGCTCCTGACCCCACGTGCCGGCGCGCGGGCTGATGGAATCACAAGATCCTCCGGCTGCATCCAGCGCCATTGAACCCGCGGCGCCCGGCTTCGCACGGCGGGCGGCCCAGGCGTTAAAAAAAGCCGTCTGGCGCTCCGAGGCTGGCGCCGAACCCGCGAGTGCCGTCGCCACGGTTGCGACGCTGACCGACCGCGTTAAAAAATATTTGCCCTCGGGTGACGTGCAGAAGATCAAGGAGGCGTTTCGTTTTTCGGACGAGGCGCACCTAGGCCAATTCCGTCGCAGCGGCGCGCCTTACATCACACACCCGCTGGCAGTCGCCGAAATACTGACCGAGTGGCGACTCGATGGCCCGGCGATCCAGGCTGCATTACTGCACGACGTGA
>JACCYC010000002.1 GCA_013696665.1 Burkholderiaceae bacterium
TCGACGCCGGACGCTGTCATCGAAAAGCTGCGCGCGACGCTACGCAAGTTGATGAGCGACCCAGCTCTGCAGCAAACGATATTGAACGCGGGCAGCCCGATCGAGTACATGGATGCGCCGCAGTTCGCCGCGTACTGGAAAGCCGACGCACAGGTGATGACCGAGGCGGTGAAGCGGATCGGCAAGCTGGAGTGACAGCAGTAGTTGTTCACTAAGGGATTAGCAAAGAAGCAAGGGCTCGTCGTCTAAGATGCAGGAAATCATATTCAAATGACTCGCACTCGTTCTGTGCGCTGTACTTCGGTTGCGCTGTGCTGGTTTCGCGCACGGTGGGCCGCCGCCTTGGCCACGCTCTCGTTGCTGCCCGGCTTGACTTGGGCTCATCACTTCATGGAGGACCAACTACCGCAGACTTTTGCGCAGGGTCTTCTGTCGGGGCTCGCCCACCCAGTCATCGGCTTGGACCACTTGGCGTTCATCATTGCCGCAGGATTTCTTCTGGGTCTTATCAAGCACGGGATGTGGGGTGTTCTCGCCTTCACCTTGGGAAGTCTGTTCGGCGCGGCGCTGCATCTGGCGGAGTTCAATCTGCCCGCGGGCGAAGCTGCGGTGGCCCTATCAGTCGTCCTGATCGGCGGCGTGGTCATCAGCGACCGCCCTATCGCGCTCTCCTGGCTGGTGGGTTGCTTGACACTCGCGGGAGTACTGCACGGACACGTCTACGCCGAATCGATATTTGGCGCCGAGCCGATGCCATTGGGCGGCTACCTGATTGGTTTTTGTTTTGTTCAGCTTGGTATCGGGATGGCGGCGTTGGTGTTGCATCGACGCCTGTTGGCGATCGGCGCGCATCGCGCGCGACCGATTTCTTCTGCCCTGGGCGCCGTGGTCGGTGCGGTCGGAGTTGTGTTTCTTGCAAGCGCTGCGGCCTCCTAAATGAGCGATCACGATCACCATCATCACGGCGACGACAAGGGCCACGAGCACGACCGTCCGCTCTCCGGCCCCGCGCTGCGCGTGAAGGCGCTCGAGTCTCTGCTGACCGAAAAAAGGCTCGTCGATCCGCAGGCGCTCGACGAGCTGATCGACACTTACGAAACAAAGGTCGGCCCGCGCAACGGCGCCCGCGTCGTGGCTCGCGCCTGGGTCGATCCCGCGTACCGGAAACGTCTGCTGGCGGATGCCGGCGACGCGATTGCCGAGTTCGGCTTCTTCGGGCGTCAAGGCGAGGACATGGTGGTGCTCGAGAACACGCGCAAGGTTCGCAATGTGGTCGTGTGCACTCTGTGCTCATGCTATCCGTGGCCCGTGCTTGGGCTGCCACCCGTCTGGTACAAGGCCGCGCCGTACCGGGCGCGTGCCGTAATCGATCCACGCGGCGTGCTGAAGGAACTGGGGAGCGAAGTTCCCGAGGACGTCGAGGTACGCGTATGGGACTCGACTGCCGAACTGCGGTACCTAGTGCTGCCTGTACGTCCAGAGGGCACCGAGGACTGGACAGAGGAACAACTCGCGCAGATCGTCACGCGCGACGCGATGATTGGCGTCGCGGAAGCGACTGTGCGCGCGCAGACCGTCTGATGAACGGTGCGCACGACCTGGGGGGCATGCACGGTCTCGGGCCGGTCGAGATCGAGCAGGACGAGCCGGTCTTCCACTCGCAATGGGAAAAGCGCATGTTCGCTTTGACCCTCGCGTCCGGTTTCCACGGTAAGTGGAACATCGACATGAGCCGCTACGCGCGCGAGCAAATGCCGCCAGCTGAATACCTCGCGACAACGTACTACGAGCACTGGCTGTTCGGCCTGCAGAAGCTGCTGGTCGAGCAGGAGCTTGTGACCGCACAAGAGCTGCAAGCAGGACACGCCGACGCTAAAAGCGATGCACGTGCTGTACGAGCGCCCGACGTGGGGGCGCTGTTGCGCAAACGCCGCGCGGCGCGGCTAGACGAAGACGTGGCGCCGCTATTCAGAGTGGGTGACCGCGTCGTCGCTCGCAACATCCATCCGACCGGGCATACCCGGCTTCCGCGCTACGCGCGTGGCCGGCGCGGTGTGATCGACCGCGATCACGGGGTGTTCATCTTCGCCGACACGCACGCCATGAGCCGCGACAAGAAGCCGCAGCACTGCTACAGCGTGCGCTTTACCGCGCGCGAGCTGTGGGGAACCGAGGCCTCGGCTCGCGATCACATCTTCGTGGATCTTTGGGATGACCACCTCGATCCCGCGTGACTTGGACCTCGGCGCGCTGCATGCCTTGCCGCGCGACGACGAAGGGCCGGTGTTCAAGGCGCCGTGGGAGGCGCAGGCGTTCGCTATGACGCTTTCACTGCACGCCGCCGGTGTGTTCACCTGGAGCGAATGGGCCGACGCACTCGCCGCCGAGCTCGCTGCAGCGGCCGCGCATGGAGACCCTGATGACGGCAGTCACTACTACGAGTACTGGCTCGCCGCTCTCGAAAAAATAGTGGCAAAAAAAGGGGTCGTGCCGGAGCAGGAACTGCAGCGACGCGCGGACGAATGGGACGCTGCCGCGCGCGCAACACCGCACGGCAAAGCGGTCGAGCTGCGCCGGTAATCGTCATCGACGCCTAGAGCTGATCCTCCGGAATGATCTTCGGTTCGCCCGGAACGCTAGCGAGGCACGCCGCGCACTTCGACGCTCACCTGCGCCAGCAAGGCGCCCTCGGCGGTTTCCAGCCGGACCTGATGCCGTCCCGGCGCCGGCAGCTTGATCAGCGCCTCCTTCACACCACAAGCGGCGATCGTTCGATTACCGAGTTTCAAACACACGTTGAACGACTGCGGCGCCTCCGCACGCACCAGCATCGATTGGCGAGATGCAGGAATATCAGGATCGGGCGCAATGACCGTTCCATCAGCGGGTGACAACAGACGCGGCGCGGCCTGCGTGGTTGGAATGCTGATCGTCGTGATCTTCGTGCTCGATTCGGTTCCCGCGACAAACCACTCGCGCCGCGCCGGTTCCATCGCAGGGACGAACACGATCTCGCGCTGCACGACGCCAACCGGAACGCTGGGCGGTTGGCTGGCGCGCGCGGCGTGCAGGTGATCGACGATCTCGCGCCAGATCGGCGCGGCACCGGTCACGCCCGACACATCCCACATAGGCGCGCCGGAAAAATTGCCGACCCATACGCCGACCGTGTAGCGATCGGTATATCCAATCGCCCAGTTGTCGCGCATACCCTTGCTGGTGCCTGTCTTGACCGCGGACCAGGAGCGCGTCGACAGTGGGCTTGCCAGCCCAAACGTCGACGCGCGCGCGGCGGCGTCGGACAACATATCCGATACGATAAAACTCGCTTCGGCAGAAAGAACGCGCACGCCGCCGCCCGAGTTGCTTCCGGCGTTCAGATTCGGCGGCGACCACAGGCCGCCATTGGCTAGCGCGCGGTAGGCGTTGGTCAACGCAAGCAGGCTTGTATCACCGCTGCCAAGAGCGAGCCCGTAACCGTAATACTCGCCATCATGCAGGACGTTCGATAACCCAAGCGCCAACAGCGTCTGCCGAAACCGCTCCACACCAACGAGCTGCAGCGTGCGCACCGCCGGGATGTTCAGCGATGCGGCGAGTGCGGAGCGCACCGACACCGCGCCCTTGAAATCGCGCTCATAGTTTTGCGGCACATAAAGCCCACTCGGCGTCGTCAATGCGAGCGGCGCGTCGTCGAGCAGCGAAGCGGCTGTCAGCCAGCGCTGTTCGATCGCGAGCCCATAAAGAAACGGTTTTAACGTGGACCCGGGTTGCCTCGCTGCCGCCGCCCCGTCGACCGAGGCTGCGCCTGACAGATCCCCGCTCGATCCAACGTAGGCGAGCACGTCGCCGCTGGCGTTGTCGATCACGATGACTGCGCCGTCCTCGACGTTGCGTTCGGTGAGCGTCGCCAATCGATTGCGCAACGTTTCGGCCGCGAAGCGTTGCAACGGCAAGTCGAGGGTCGATCGCACCGTTGTGCCCGGACGCGTCAGAAGTCTGCGCGCCAGGTGAGGCGCCTCGTCAAGACCCAATATCGTGAGGGGAAAAGACGGCAGCAACGCCGCGGTCATCTGCACGCGCGTGCAGTCCGCGGTGCCGTGCATCTTTTTCACCACAGCGCACGCGCGTCGTGCCACGACCGGACGCGACGCAGACGGGCTGCGCACCAACGCGGCGATGACAGCACTTTCCGATTCGTCCAGCGCCTCAGGCGCACGCCCGAACATGCCGAGCGAAGCGGCGCGGATACCGATCATCTCGCCACGCATTGGCACGAGGTTCAAATACGCTTCGATGATCTGCTGTTTCGACCAGCGCCGCTCGAGAGCGATGGCGTAGCGAAACTGCGCCATTTTCTCGTCCAACGATCGGCGGCCGAACCGGTCACCTTCGGTCATCAGCCCGGCGAGCTGCATCGTGATCGTGCTGGCGCCGCGTCCGCGCCTGTCGCCGAACTGATCCAGTACAGCCGATGCGCCGCTTGCCGGATCAAATCCAAAGTGCCACCAGAAGCGATGGTCCTCCGCCGCTACCACCGCGCGTACCAGCGAAGGGGAAATCGAATCGAGCGCGGTCCACTCGAGCTGGCGCCGCGTCATGTCGACGCGCATCCGCTGCAGAGGCTCGCCATCGCGTGACAGCAGAGTCGACTCGGAGCCCAGCGTGCCGGTGCGTACTAGATCGAACGACGGTGTCGGTGTCAGCGCCGCGACGAAAACTGTTGCCAGCGAAACGATCGACGCCGAGACGACGATTGCAGGCAGCGTCACGCGAACAATGCGCAGTGCGCGCGTCATGGCCGCACCTCGATTGGAGCCACGGGGTGTTCGCCGAACGACTCAGGCGCATACATCGCTTCGACTCTCGTGGGCGGCATCGAGAATGCACCGGCATTGTTCAGCCGCACTGTGTATTCGAGCTTCAGCTTGCCTTTCGGCACGTAGCGGTAGTACGCGCGAAAGCCGTCGAACGCGCGCTCTTCGTACGCCGGCCACGCCTGCCCGTCGCGTCGCTCATTGGCCGCCAGCTGCCGCGAGTCACCGCCAAGTCCGCTGCCAAGCACCGCGGCGCCGGCGGGAATCGGATCGCTGATGACCACCCACGTCATGTCGGCCTGCGCTTCGACTTCGAGCGTCACGCGGTACACATCGCCGCGTGCCCACACGCTCGCAGCCTTCTGCTCAATCGGCGTGACGGTGCGCTTGATTTGGTAGCCCGCGAACAGCGGCGCCTGCAGCGGCAACGCGGCGCGCGACGTGATGAACGCCCAGGGCCGGCCCGAACCTTCGTGCGAAATTGAAAGTGGCTCGACGGTCGCAGGCCAGGCGAATTGCGTGTCGACACCGGCGCCGGTCGGTGTGCCTTTTGTCGGATCGTTGCTCGCGCGCGATTGCGCGTTTCTCCAATCAAGGGGATGCCGATTGTTATCACTGTTGCCGACGCTGACGATGCTGCGACCCGTCACCGCTTCGCTTTCAAAGCGCGACTGGAATCGCCGCAGCGCGAGCACACCCCACGCATTGGCCAACGTCGTATTCCACTTGCCTGCTTGCTGTCGCGACAACGCGCCGCGCGCGATGCGCGGCATCTCGTCCTTGAACGTCGGGTCGTCGCTCAGCAGCGCCAGCGCGCGCACCGCGTTGCGATCAGGCGAGACCATCAGCCACCACAGGTAGTCCGACTTCTCGGTCGAGAACACCAGCGTCGTCCCGGAGAACGTCATGCGCGAGCGCAGAATCTGCTGCGCTTCGGCGAGGCGCTCGTTGCGCTTCTGAATCGTCTGAAGTTTCTTCAGCAGCGATATCCAGTCGAGTACAGCCGAAGTCGGCCACAGGTTGGGCGCGATCTCGATTGACTCGAGCATGCGGGGTTCCGCTTTCTCATACCGAGCCAGCGCGTCAATCGCGGCGACTTTGCGAATTGCGAGGTCCGCCGTTGGCAGCGCGGTGTAGCGGACGACGCGTCCGGCAACGAAGTCCGTCAGGCCGCGCAACATGCGCACGCGGGCGGCTTCGGGTATCTCGTTTCCCGCTTCGCTCGCGATCGTCAACAAGTAGGCGGTCAACGTGTCGTCGCCGTCATTCCATGGGCTCGGAAAAAATTTGGCCAGACCATCGCGATCGAGTAGCGCGGGCAGGCTGTCCATCACGCGCTGCCAGCGCGCCGGATCTTCAAGCGCCACCGCGATCGACGCGCGTTGTTCAAGGCATGTGAACGGATACGCAGCCATCCACTGCTTGATCGTATCGGCGCTGCCGCCGAGCGATCGCGCCAGTTTGACTTCAACACCACCACGCCCGGCGATCGCGCCCTTTGGCAGCTCGACCGGGAAGCTGGTGGTCTTGGCCGGCTCAATCTGCAACAGCGTTTGCTGGAACACACGAACGGGAACCGCGACGCCGACCGATTGCGAAATCCTGATCGTGTCCGACGCGGAAGCATTCGCTTCCCGCGCCGTGATCTGCCATTGCAATTGCCTGACGCCCAACGGCACCAGCGCAGGCAATGAGATCGTCTGCGCGCCGCCCGCAGCCAGAGACATCGTGCTTGGCGGCAGCTTGGTGGGCGCTACGCCATCGCCGTTCATCGTGGCGTCGACTGACAACTCAAGCGGTCGATCGGCGCCATTGCGCACGGTCACTTGCGCATCGAAGCGGTCGCCTTCGCGCACGAACGGCGGCAAGCCAGCTAAGATCATCACGTCCTGCGTGGTGCGAATTGCTGCGCCGCCCGAGCCAAAACGCGATTCGCCAGTCGTCGTGATCGCAATCGCCTCAATGCGAAACGACGTCAGCGAATCGTTCAACGGAATCTCGACCCGCGCGCGTCCGTTTTCATCGAGCGTGACAAGCGGGTTCCACATCAGCAATGTGTCAAACAACTCGCGCGCGTTTTCGCCGCTGCCGCCACCACCGCCAGCCGCAACCGCCTTCTTGCCGAAGTGGCGTTTGCCGATGACCTGCGACTGCGCGGTGGACGTTTCGACTTCAATCGGCCGCCGCTGCATCATCGCGCCGAGCAAATCCCACGATCGGTTGGACGCAAGCGCGAGCAATCCTTCGTCAACCGCGGCGACTGCGAGCTCAGCGTTAGCCATGGGCCGACCGCTCGGATCAGTCACCGTAACCACAACAGCTGCACGATCGCGCACCTTGTAGACGGCCTTCTCGGGCTCAACCCTGACGCGCAGCTCGTACGCCTTCCAGCCAACTTTTACCTGCGTCATGCCGAGCCGGTACGACGGCTTGGTCAGATCGACCAGCGCAGTGGGCCGCGTGTCGCGTTCGACAGGCACCTCACCGACCAGCCCGACGAACTTCGCCGCGCGAAAAATCATTCGCCGCAACCATGCGAAGCGGCCTGGCACCTCGGGGTCGACGCGCCCGCGCACGATCAACGCCGATACGTACGCATTGGGCCCGTAGTGGCCGAGCATCGGCACTTCGATATACGGCGATTTCGAATCGATGGTCACCACGCGTGACTCGAGCACGCCTTCGCGCTCAACGCTGATCAACGCGGTCGCGACGCGATACGGCATCCGCACTTCGAAGCGCGCGGTTTCACCGGGCTCGTACGAGCGCTTGTCGGCAATCAGATCGATGCGATCACTTTGCCCGGCTTCAAACCACCCATCATCCTGGCCAGCGACGTACACGTCGCGCGTGGCGACCGCCGCATTGCCTTGCGCGTCATCGGCGCGGGCAACCAGAATCAAGTCGCCCGTCGCTGGCGCCGCTCCCGAACACAGAACGAGTCCGCGCTCATCACTG
>JACCYC010000206.1 GCA_013696665.1 Burkholderiaceae bacterium
GCCGCCATTTGCGCGCTATGTATTTCTGACGATGGCGATGGGCGACGGTTATGGGGGGCTCGAGCATCGCAACTCGACGGCGCTGGTCACCAAGCGCGAGGGCCTGCCGTTCGCCGAGATGACCGAATCGACCGAGGCCTATCGAAATTTTTTAGGCCTGGCGAGCCATGAGTACTTTCACTGCTGGAACGTCAAGCGCATCAGGCCCGCCACATTTGTTCCCTATGACCTTGGGCGCGAAAGTTACACCCGCCTGCTCTGGCTGTCGGAAGGATTTACCTCGTACTACGACGACCTGCTGCTGCTGCGGGCGGGCTTGCTCAACGAGGCGCAGTATCTAGCGTCGCTCGCCAAGGCGTTGACCACGGTAACGCAGCGCTCAAGCCGCCTCAAGCAGAGCGTTGCAGAAAGCTCGTTCGACGCATGGATCAAGTATTACCGGCAGGATGAAAATTCGCCGAACAGCGTTGTCAGCTATTACCAGAAAGGTTCACTCGTCGCTCTGGCACTCGACCTTTCCATCCGCTCGCGAACTCAAGGCAAGCGCTCGCTTGACGACGTGATGCGGCTGCTTTGGAAGCAATGGAAGACTGCTGGCGATAACTACAAAGGTGTGGCCGAAGATCAGCTCGCCAAGGCGGTCGAAGAAGCAGCAGGATTGTCGATGGCGCATGAAATCGCGGCATGGACCGAGGGCACGCGTGACCCCGAATACGAATCACTGTTCGCGCCATTCGGTGTGCGTTGCGCTCGGCGTGCTGACGTCGACGCAGCGCACTTCGCGCTGCTCGGTGTCAAAATCGATCATGGCAATCAGGACTGCAAGCTGACCCATGTGTTCGATGGATCGCCGGCACAGGCTGCAGGTTTATCGGGCAACGATGTGCTGATCGCGCTTAACGGGCTTCGCGTCACGCCGGCCAATCTGGATACATTGCTGTCGCGTTACGCGGCCGGCGACGTCATCGAAGCCAGCGCATTTCGCCGCGACGAGCTGATGCGTTTCGAAGTCAAGCTTGCCTCACGTCCGCCGATCAAGTTCGCACTCGAGACTGAAACCACAAGCGGGATCGATGCGCGGCGACTGCGTGAGGGCTGGATGGGCAAAACACGTGTGCGCCGCCAGCGCGGTTAGCTGCTAGCACCAATCCACGGTTCCACGGCCCTGTTGCAACAGGAACGCATTGGCGCGCGAGAAGTGGCCGCAACCAATGAATGGAATGGGAGGCCGGCGCGCCGATAGCGGCGACGGGTGGTTCGCGTTTAAAACTAGATGGGGTTCGACAATGGCGCTGCCTTGCGCCTGCGCGAATGCTCCCCACATCATGAAAACCTTGGGCGCTGTATCCGCTGCGAGTGCGCCAATCAGCATTGACGTCAATGCTTCCCACCCTTTACCCGCATGTGAACCCGGCAACCCTTGTTCGACCGTAAAGATTGCATTCAACAGAAGCACGCCTTGTCGCGCCCAACGGTGGAGCACGCCGTCGCCTGGCGGAGGGCAGCCCAGATCTCGGTGCAGCTCAATAAAAATGTTGCGCAGGCTTGGCGGTACCCTGATGCCGTGCGGCACCGAAAAGGCGAGGCCATGCGCCTGACCTTCGCCGTGATACGGGTCCTGCCCAAGAATCACGACGCGCACGTCTTCAAACGGTGTCAGTGTCAGCGCGCGCAACGGCTCGGGCGGAAAGATCACTGCATTTGCCGCTCTGCGTTGATCGAGGAAAGCGCTGAGCGCGCTGCCGGCAGGCGAAGCAAGAAACGATTGGACCAACGCGGCCCAACCGGGCGCGAGTTGCTGCAGATCGATCACGTGAAAAGGCGCGTCAGCTCGGCGCCGGGATCGGAGGCGCGCATCAATGCCTCTCCGACCAAAAACGCGTGCACGCCGGCTTCACGCATGCGGGCGACATCGGCCGCAACAGCGATGCCGCTTTCGGTGATGACGATTCGATCATGCGGCACGCGCGGCAGCAGATCGAGCGTCGTTTCGAGCCGGGTGGCAAACGTGCGCAGATTGCGATTATTGATCCCGATCAATGGCGTCGCCAGACGCAGCGCACGCTCGAGCTCCGGCTCATCATGCACTTCCACTAGCACCGCGAGGTGCAGGGCATGCGCGATTGTCTCGAACTCCCGCATCTGTGCGTCGGTCAGCGCCGCGACAATCAGCAGGATTGCATCGGCACCGACGGCTCGTGCCTGGTAGATCTGATACTCGTCGACGACAAAATCCTTGCGCAAAGTAGGCAGCCCGCAGGCTTGGCGGGCAGCCTGAAGATCCTGCATCGAACCTTGGAAATATTTCGTGTCGGTCAGTACCGACAGGCACGCGGCGCCGGCGGCGGCGTAACCGCTTGCAATGACGGCTGGATCGAACTGTGCGCGCAAAAGGCCTTTGGACGGACTCGCCTTTTTGATCTCGGCAATGACAGCCGGACGGCCGGTGGCTAGCTCGTTCTTGATCGCACTGACGAAGTCGCGGATGTCGCCACGCCGCTCCGCCTGACTACGCATCTCGATCAACGGGCAGCGCGCGCGTTCACTTGAAACTTCATCGCGCTTCGTTTCCAGTATGCGGCCCAGCACGTCGCCAGCGCTGTGCGCGTCCCCCGTGGAGTCGTTCACGCTGCCAGTGCTTGAGTCGTAGCAATGAATCGATCGAGCGTTTGTCTTGCCGCACCGCTTGATACTGCAGAGCGCGCACGGCCAATACCGTCGCCGATCGAATCAGCGACATTTGCCGCGTAAAGCGCGACTCCGGCGTTGAGGATCACGATCTCCCGCGGCGTGCCTTCGACGTTATCCAGCGCTTCGAGCACCATTGCTTTGGATTCCGCTGCATTGGCGACCTTGATGCCGCGGTTCGAAACCATATCAAGGCCGAAGTCTTCCGGATGAATTTCATACTCGCGCACCACGCCGTCCTTGAGCTCACCGATCATCGTGGCAGCGCCCAACGAGACTTCGTCCATGCCGTCCTTGCCGTACACCGTCAGCACATGATGCGAGCCAAGCTGCTGCAGCACACGCACCTGAATGCCGACCAGATCGGGATGGAACACGCCCATCACCTGATTGAGCGCACCGGCCGGGTTCGTCAAGGGGCCCA
>JACCYC010000222.1 GCA_013696665.1 Burkholderiaceae bacterium
TTGGACAGCGAGCCGTCGCGCTTGGCGTTGATGAATTCTTCGATGTCGGGATGGTCACAACGCATCACGCCCATCTGCGCGCCGCGCCGCGCGCCGGCCGATTCAAGCGTCTCGCAGCTCTTGTCGAACACGCGCATGTAAGAGATGGGTCCGCTCGCGCGTGATTGCGTGCCGCGGACACGCGCACTTCTAGGGCGAATCAGCGAGAAGTCGTAACCGACGCCCCCGCCACGCCGCATGGTTTCAGCAGCCTGGTTCAACGCAAGATATATGGAAGGCACGCCGTCTTTGTCGCCACTGATCGCATCGCCGACCGGCTGCACAAAACAGTTGATCAAGGTTGCTGCGATGCCGGTACCCGCGGCCGAATTGACACGTCCGCCGGGAATGAAGCCGTCGACCATGGCTTCGTAAAAGCGTTTTTCCCAAACTTCGCGCAGCTCGGGCTTTTCAACTTGTGCCAGGCCGCGCGCGACGCGCCGGCGCACTTCATCGACCGAGGTTTCGTCGCCTTTTGCGTATTTTTCGAGCAGGACATCGATCGAAATCGATTGCTCGTCGAGAAGAAGTTGTGCGTTATCGAGTTTCATGAGCAGGCTGCATGACTGAACGTCATTGTTGTCTTCCACCAAACCGAAATTTTCTCATATTGCCGAGCCATTAAACTCGCTCTTTACACATCCGCACGAAAGTTTTTTAGTGAACTTGCAGCAGTTCCGTTTCCTGCGCGAAGCAGCGCGTCACAAGTTCAGCTTGACCGAAGCGGCGCGTGCTTTGCATACGTCGCAACCCGGAATATCCAAGGCAATCATTGACCTGGAAGCCGAATTGGGTGTGCCGATCTTTGCGCGGCACGGCAAGCGAGTTAAGGGATTGACCGCGCCAGGGCAGATGGTGCTCGATGCGGCCGAGCGCATCATGCAGGACGTTGACAATCTGAAGAAACTGGCGCGCGATTACGCGGGCAGTCCCGAAGGGACGCTGCGTGTGGCGACGACGCACACGCAGGCACGCTACGTCCTGCCAAACGTGATCCAGACGTTTGCTGCCAAGTATCCCCAAGTAGGACTGAAGCTGCTGCAAGCCAATCCGCCGCAGATTGCCTCGATGCTGATGCATGGCCAGGCCGACGTGGGCATCGCGACTGAGTCACTGGCCGACCATGCGGGGCTGTTGTCTATTCCAGTCTACGACTGGCAGCATGTGGCGATCATCAAGCCGGACCATCCGCTTGCCAAGTTTGTGACAACGCCGGGCAAATTGGGGTTGAAGGATCTTGCACGCCATCCTCTGATTACTTACGAGCACCAGTTCGCGGGACGCGCGAAGATCGACGCGGCATTTGCAGCGGCCGGTATTGCGCCTTCGATCGTGCTCGAGGCAATTGACGCCGACGTGATCAAGACGTACGTGCAGATCGGAATGGGTGTCGGCATCGTGGCGGGCGTGGCCGTTGATGCAAAGCGCGACGGTGTGGCGGTGCTGCCGTGCGGCCACCTGTTCGGCAGAAACGTCACGCGCCTCGCGGTGAAGCAAGGTGCCTACCTGCGCGGTTTCGTGTATTCGTTTATCGAGACGCTAGTACCGGGGTGGGACAAGCGGCGCATCGAAGAAGCGTTCGGCGCTGATTAGACTAGCCGATTGATGTCGGAGGCGCGATATGTCCAACGTTTCTAAGAGTGCAATTTCGAAGCAGGCGTTTCCAGGCACTGCGCCGATTCACGGGCTGCACCACTTTGCGCATCGCTGCAAGGACGCGGAAGAAACGCGACAGTTTTACGAGGACGTTCTCGGACTGCCGCTGTATCACATCATCCAAAGCGATCACGTGCCGTCGACCGGAGAGTATTGCCCTTACACGCACATCTTCTTTCGCATGCGGGACGGTTCGTGCATCGCATTCTTCGATCTCGGCGACGATGTTGCGGCGGAAAAGTCACCGAACACTCCGGAGTGGGTCAACCACATTGCGCTGCGGGTCGATACCGTCGACGAACTCGAGCGGGTCAAGGCGCGGCTGGAAGCGCATGGACACGAAGTGATCGGCGTGACCGACCATGAAATTTTCAAATCGATTTATTTCTTCGATCCGAATGGCATCCGCGTTGAACTAACCGCGCAGCTTGCGTCGGAGATGCAGATGCAGGAAGAAAGCAAAACTGCGCGTGCTCGCCTTGACGAATGGACGCAGCGCAAGAACCAGTGGCGGCGTGAGCGCGCCGCGAGCACGCCCGTCTGATGCGAGTGGCGGTGGTCGGCGCCGGCTCGATCGGCGCTGTGATCGGCGCAAAGCTGGCGGCAACAGGACACGAAGTCACGCTGATTGCACGGGGCGCGCACCTTGCAGCCATCGTCGCCGATGGATTGACGCTGGTCGATCGTGTCGGCAAGTTCTCCGGCAACTATCGTTTGCCGGCGGGCGACGATCCCGCCCAATTCGAACAGCACGATCTCGTCATCATTGGCTTAAAGGCACATGCGATCGCCGCGATGCTGCCACGCATGCGAACACTGATCGGCGACCAGACAGTTCTGGTACCGGCAATCAATGGTCTGCCG
>JACCYC010000226.1 GCA_013696665.1 Burkholderiaceae bacterium
AGCAATTTCATCGCACGTTGCTCGAGTTATGCGGCAACCAACGTCTGGCTCAAATGGCCTTTGCTTTTCATGAACAGGTCGGGCGTGCGCGACTGCAGACGCTGCCCTATCGCGTCAAGCCGGTGCGTTCGACCAACGCGCACAAGGAACTCGTCAATCTGCTGAAACGTGGTGAAGCGACCGCTGCACGCGAATTGCACTGGCAGCAGCGCCGCCGGGGCGCGGTCGAACTGACAGAGATTCTGGAGCGTTTTACGATGGATCAGTCGTAAGCAGAATTTGTCGGATGCTTGCTCCGCGTATTGCACTGATTCACGCGACGGACGTTGCGATTCGTCCGATCCAGGCCGCATTCGTGTCCCTCTGGCCGATCGCACACACGACAAACTTGCTTGACGACTCCCTCGCGCCCGACTTGGCCACGGCCGGCCATCTCACTGATGCGATCACGTTGCGTTTTGTCTCGCTGGCGCGCTACGTGCACAACGCCGGCGCAGATGCCGTGCTGTTCACGTGCTCGGCATTCGGTCCGGCAATTGAAGCAGCCCGCCGGGCAGTCCCAGTGCCCGTGCTCAAGCCCAATGAAGCGATGCTCGAAGAAGCGGTCGAGGCGGGGCAACGAATTGGGTTGCTTGCCACGTTCACTCCCAGCATCGCTTCGGTGCGGACGGAGTTGCAGGCGCTCGCCGAGACCCGCGGTCTGCGAATCGAGATCAAAGAACAGCCCGTCGTCGGGGCGTTGGATGCCTTGCACGCGGGTGACGCAGGCGAGCATGACGCGCTCATCGCAGACGCGGCTGAGGAGTTGTCTGATTGCGATGTCATCGTGCTGACCCAATTTTCGATGGAGCGCGCTGCCGTGCGTATTGCAGCCGCACTGCCGAGCGCCAGGGTGCTCAGCAGTCCGGCCTCGGCGGTCAACCGACTCAAGCAGTTGCTGGGTGAAGAAATGAAACGGCTTCGATGACGCGCAGGCTCGCTGCAGAATGCGTGTTGCCCATTCGCGGGGGCGGAGGCCCGAAGGGCGAGTCTCCCGTATGGGACGCGCGACTACGCAAGCTCTATTGGGTCGACATCGACGGCCATGCGGTGCATCGATTCGATCCCGTTACGCAACTCGATGAGGCGTGCGATGTCGGGGAGCAAGTCGGATCGGTTGCGCTACGCCCAGACACTGGGCAGCTTCTGATCGCCACGCGCTCTGGCCTGCACTTTCTGGACTTCGCAACCGGCGACAAGCACCTCGTATGCTCCCCCGAGCCGGGAATGCCGCTTAATCGGATGAACGACGGGCGGTGCGATCCGAGCGGCCGCTTTTGGGTCGGCTCGATGCGCGATCCATCGTCACCGTCGGACCGCTACGGGGCTTTGTACAAACTCGAGCGCGATTCGAGTTGCAGTCAGGTGCTCGCCGGGCTCGGTACGTCCAATGGCCTGGCGTTCTCCCCAGACGCAAAAACGATGTATCTCTCCGACTCGAACACGATGGTGCGCACCATTTGGACTTTCGATTTTGATGCTGCAGCGGGCACTATCAGCAACCGGCGCATATTTGCGCACACACATGGGCTTGACGGGCGCCCTGACGGCGGGTGTTGCGACGCTGACGGCGGCTACTGGTCAGCGCATATCGACGGCGGGCAAGTCGTGCGTTACGACCCGGCTGGAAAGAGCGACACGACTGTGACGCTGCCCGTAAAGTGGCCGTCGATGTGTGCGTTTGGAGGGCCGCGCCTGGACACGTTGTTCATTACGACCATCCGCCGCAGCGGCGCTCAGGCGGACTGGCCCGAACAGCCGCTTGCGGGAAGTTTGTTTGCGTGCGTTCCCGGGGTTCGCGGGCTGCCCGAATCTGTCTTCGGTGCGTAACTATCAATCAGCGCGTGCGCCGCTGTCCTTGACGATCTTGCCAAGGCGCGGCACATCGCTTTTGATCAGCGCAGTGAGTTGCGCCGGAGTCATCTCGACAATGTTCAGACCCAGATCTCCGAGCCGCTTCTGAATGTCCGGTGTTTTCAGAATGCGCGCGATCTCGGTGTAGAGACGGTCGACGATCGCCGGCGGCGTGCCGGCCGGTGCAAACACAGCCTGCCATGAGCTGATGTCATAGCCCGCGAGCCCTGCTTCGGCCATCGTTGGCACGTCGGGCGAAACGATCGAGCGCGTGGCGCTCGTCACCGCCAGCGCACGTAGCTTCCCTGCGCTGACGTGCTGAACCGCAGTTGCGATGTTGTCGAAAGCAACCGGCACCGTGCCGGCGAGCAGCTCCGGCATCATCTGGCCGCTGCCACGATAAGGAATGTGCTGCATCTTGACGCCCGCCATCGTTTTGAACAGCTCGCCCGAGATGTGCTGCGAGGTGCCGTTGCCGGCCGAGCCGAACGAATATTTTTCCGGGTTGGCCTTTACGAGATCAATGAACTCGCGCACGTTCTTCGCCGGCACGCTCGGGTGAACCAGCAGAACGTTCGGTTGCGTTGCGTACAGCGTGATCGGCGCGAAGCTCGTGACCGGGTCGTACGTCAGCTTGTCGTACAACGTGGCGTTGATCGCGTGCGAGCTGATCGTGCCGCCGCCAATCGTGTATCCATCGGGCGCCGCGCGCGCCAGTTCGGCAGCACCAATCGAGCCTCCCTGCCCAGGCTTGTTATCGAGACGATGGGCTGGCCGAGCACAGCGCCAAGACGTTCACCGATCGTGCGCGCAAGGATATCGGTGGTGCCCCCAGGTGCAAACGGCACGATGTAACGAATCGGCTTGTTCGGCCAGTTGGACGCAGCGGTTTGCGCAAGCCCCGGCGCGGCCACCAGTGAGATCGCCGCTGCGAATGCCCCCAAAATAACGACACGCCGTCCGTCAACCATGTCTCCTCCTATGTGTGCTTTATGAAACCTATCGTGCAGTCTACGATTCGATCTCGTTCTGCTCAATCAAAAAACCATAACGAGACCTTATGAGCGAATTGCACCTGATCGAGCTCACCCGCCTACACAACGCAGTACGTGCGGTGGTGCGCGGCTTCGGAAGCGAACAAGCCGAAGTCGACACAGTGGCGGACAACTTGATCGAAGCCAATTTGACCGGCCACGATTCGCATGGAATCGGCATGCTGCCGCGCTATGTCGAGGCGTGCCAGCAAGGCGGCCTCGTTCCGAATCGCCACGTGCAAACCGCGCTCGACGCGGGAACATTGCTTCGGCTCGATGGCGGCGCCGGTTTTGGCCAGGTCATTGGGCGCGAGACGATGGAACTTGGCATCGCGCGGGCGCTGCAGCATGGCAGCTGCATCGTCGCGCTCGGCAACTCGCATCATCTGGGGCGGATCGGCGCATGGGCCGAGCAGGCCACCCGGGCCGGTCTAGTTTCGCTGCATTTCGTCAACGTGATCGCACGCAGCATCGTCGCCCCCTATGGCGGCGCCGATGCACGCTTTGGTACCAATCCGTTCGCCGCCGGGATCCCGATTACTGGAAGCAAGCCGGTGATTCTCGACTTTGCAACGAGCGTGCTGGCGCAAGGCAAAACGCGTGTCGCGTTTAACAAGGGCGAGCTCGTGCCGCCCGACTCCCTGCTTGACGATCAGGGGCGTCCCACGCGCGAGCCGCGCTTCGGCGTTAATCCGCCGTTCGGTGCACTGCTCGCTTTCGGCGAGCACAAGGGCTATGGCCT
>JACCYC010000231.1 GCA_013696665.1 Burkholderiaceae bacterium
GACTGCTCGATCATGCCGACTCTGGTCAGCGGCAACACCAATGCGCCGGTGATCATGATTGCCGAGAAGGCGGTCGACATGATTCGCGAGGACTCTGCACGAGAGTAGGATTGAAAATCTGCCCGATTCCTCAGCCCGCAGCACCAGGAGACCACGATGGGCCACGCCGAAACAAAGCTTCAGGACGTGCCGAACACGAGAGCTATCTCGATGGACGAGTACTGGATGCCGTTCACGCCGAACCGCGACTTCAAACACGAACCGAAAATGGTCGTGCGCGCAGAAGGCATGTACTTGTGGAACGAACGCGGCGAGCGTTTGATCGACGCCTCGTCGGGTCTGTTCTGCGTCAATGCCGGTCATTGCCGCAAGGAGATCGCGGACGCCGTCGGCGCCCAACTTCGCGAGCTCGACCTCATTGCGCCGTTCACGCGCGGCCATCCCAAGCAGTTCGAGCTCGCGACGCGCGTCGCGGCAATGACGCCCGGCGATTTGAATCGGATCTTCTTTACGAACTCGGGCTCGGAAGCCGTCGACACCGCAATGAAGGTCGCACTTGCCTATTGGCAGGCGAAGGGGCAGGGCGGGCGCACGATGTTCATCTCGCGCGAGCGCGCATATCACGGGGTCAACTTCGGCGGCATATCGCTCGCGGGGATCGCCAATAACCGGCGCCGCTTCGGGCCGACGCTGCCCGGCGTTGCTCACATGCGGCATACGCATGTCAAAGAGAACTTCTTTCAGCCGGGCGAGGGCGCGCACGGCGTGGAGCTCGCCGAAGATCTGGTGCGCTTTATCAATTTGTACGGCGCAGAGAACATCGCCGCGTGCTTTGTCGAGCCGATCGCCGGCTCAACGGGTTGTCTGGTGCCGCCAGCCGGATATCTAAAAAGACTGCGTGAAATCTGCGATGCGCATTCGATTCTGCTCGTGTTCGACGAAGTGATCACCGGTTTTGGCCGCACCGGCCAGAATTTTGCAGCGCAAAGCTTTGGCGTGACGCCCGACCTGATGACGATGGCTAAGGGCATCACCAACGGCGCGCAGCCGATGGGCGCGGTGGCTATCAGCGAACGCATTCACAACGCAATCTTCAATTCGGCGCCGGAGGGTGGAATCGAGTTCTTCCACGGTTACACGTACTCGGGGCATCCTGCGGCGTGCGCCGCCGGGCTGGCGACGCTCGATATCTATCAGCGCGAAGGTTTGTTCGAGCGTGGCCGTGCGCTGTCGCCCTACTTTCTGGACGGGCTGTTTTCGCTGCGCGATGTGCCGGTCGTCGCAGATGTCAGAGGGTATGGGCTGTTCGGCGCCGTTGACGTGCAGACCGAAGGAACGCCTGGCAAGCGCGGGCACGCGTTTCAGAAGAAGCTTTTTGACAACGGATTGCATCTGAAAGCAACCGGCGACAGCGCGATCGTCGCACCCCCGCTAATTGCGGAGCGCGCGCATGTCGACAGCATTATCGAGATTCTGCGGCGGACACTGAAATCAATTTAGTCAAAGTCGTTTTACGGGGAGGTAAAAATGAAGCGCTTTATTGCATCGTTATCAGTAGTGTCGGCAATGATCGTATCGACGCTGGCCCTTGCGCAGACAAAAGAAGTGACGATCGGCTACCAGGACATGGTGGTCCCGTATCGCGTTGCGCAGGAAGCCAAGGCGCTTGAGAAGGCCACTGGCTACAAAATCAACTGGCGACAGTTCGGGGGCGGGGGCGAAGTCATCAAGGCAATGGCTTCGGGCGCGGTGAACATCGGCGAGGTCGGATCGGCCGGTATATCTGCCGCAGTGTCGCGCGGCGAGCCGCTCGAGCTGTTCTGGATTCTTGACGATATTGGTAGTGCGGAAGCGCTGGTTGTTAAAAACAGCTCCGGCATCAAGTCGCTGGCCGATTTGAAAGGCAAGAAGATCGCGATGCCGTTTAATTCGACCACGCACTTTCACACGATGGTCGCGCTCGAGCAGGCGAAGATCAATCCTGCCGACGTGCAGATCCTGAACATGCGTCCGCCGGAAGTTCGCGCCGCATGGCAGCGCGGGGACATCGACGCGACGTTCATCTGGGACCCGGTGCTTGCCGAAGCGAAGAAAGACGGCACAGTGATTCTGACGTCGGGAAAGATCTCCGCTGACACAGGTAAAGCGACATTCGATGGCTATGTGGTCAATCGCGACTGGGCGAAGGCGAACAAGGACTTCATGGTCAAGTTCGTCAAGGTGCTTGCCGCGGCCGATGACACGTACCGCAACAACAAGGCGAAGTTTGTGAAGGACTCGGCCGAAGCGAAGGCGATTGCAAAGTGGTCAGGTGCCAAGCAGGAAGACGTAGCGGCCAGCATGGCGCTGTATGCGTTTCCAACTGCGCAGGAGCAATCGAGCAAGTGGCTTGGCGGCGGCAAGGAGTCGGTAGCTGCCAAGGCGCTAACCGCGACAGCTGACTTTCAACTTTCGCAGAAACAGATTGAGAAAAAGCTGCCGGACTATTCTGTGGCGGTCAATCCATCGTATGTGCAGGAAGCGATGAAATAGAGGGTCCGCTGAGCAAGCTCGAAGTCCGGCATCTTTCTGTTCATTACACCGGCCTCCATGGGGCGGCCGGCACCCACGCACTGGCAGATGTCAACCTAACGCTCGATCCCGGCGACTTTGTCGTCGCGCTCGGTGCGTCGGGATGCGGTAAGACCACGCTGCTCTCGTGCATCGCTGGGTTCATGCCGTTTTCTTCCGGCGAGATCGTGCTCGACGGCACGCCGGTTGTCGGTCCGGGTGCCGAGCGCGGGGTGGTGTTTCAGAAGCACGCGCTGATGCCGTGGCTGGATGTGGTTGAAAACGTCGAATTCGGTCTGAAGATGCGCGGGCTTGGCAAGGCTGAGCGCCGCGAGATCGCCCTTCAGAAGCTTGCTGCAGTCGGTCTCGAGAAATTCGCCGCTTCACCGGTCTATCAGATTTCGGGGGGCATGCAGCAGCGTGTGGGCCTTGCACGGTCGCTCGCAAGTGACCCCGAAGTGATGCTAATGGACGAACCGCTCGGCGCACTCGACGCGCTGACACGCGAGCAGCAGCAGGAGCTGATTCTCGAGCTCTGGTGGAAAACACAAAAAATGTTCTTCTTCATTACGCACAGCGTCGAGGAGGCGCTGTTCCTTGCGACCGAGCTGGTCGTGATGACCCCGTCGCCGGGCCGCATCGCGCATCGCTACCATCTCGATTTCGGCCGTCGCTTCATCGAGTGCCGCAATGCGCGCGCCGTAAAGTCCGATCCCGAGTTCATTCGCGTGCGCGAAGAAATATTGCAACTGATTCATTCAGCGCCTGAAGTTCGCGAAGCGGCGTAATGAGCGCACCCAGTCATATCGAAGTTGCCGCCAACGCCGAAGTTACGCGTAGCGACGCTGCAACGGCGGCGTCTATTCGTCATGTCAGCGGCTACAGCGTGCCTGGCGAGGGTTCGAGCACGACGATCGCCGTCGTGACGGTTGTCGTGCTGCTGCTGCTCTGGTGGGTCGCTACGCACAATGGCTGGATCCGCGACCTGTTCCTGCCAACGCCTGAGCGAATCATCACGAGCTTCGCAGACGCGTGGAAGGGCGAGATCCAGGGCGGCCGCCCGCTGCCCGAGCATTTCGGATGGAGCTTGTTCCGTGTGTTTACCGCATTCGCACTCGCGTGCGTGACAGCGATTCCGGTCGGCATTGCGATGGGAGTCTCGCGCATCGCGCGCGGCATCTTCGATCCGCCGGTTGAGTTCTATCGTCCGCTGCCACCCCTTGCGTACCTGCCCTTGATCGTCATCTGGTTCGGCATTGAGGAGACGGCGAAGATTGTGTTGATCTATCTTGCGTGCTTCGCACCGCTTGCAATGGCGGCCCGCGCCGGTGTGAAGAGCGTGATGATCGAGCAGATCAACGCCGCTTATTCGTTGGGCGCATCGAAGTGGCAGGTCATTCGACACGTCGTTATTCCGGCCGCGCTGCCTGAGATCTTTACCGGCATGCGGATCGCCATCGGGTTCGGTTGGACCACACTCGTCGCTGCCGAAATGGTCGCCGCCAATGCGGGCCTGGGCCAGATGGTGCTCAATGCGTCCAACTTTCTGCGGACCGACGTCGTCATCATGGGAATTTTCGTGATCGGCGTCGTCGCCTATGCGTTCGACCTGCTGATGCGCCACATCGAACGTGCGGTCGTTCCATGGAAAGGTCGCGCATGAACAATTCTCGGATTTCGCTTTTCGTTCGCAATGGCCTGATGAACCTCCGCGATGCAATTGCAATATTTTTTGCGCTAGCACCAGGTGTTGTCGGTGGGGCATCGGCCCAACCAACCGCAGCCTTGCCGGTGCGATATGCATTGCTTTCGGCGGTCGGCGATCAGCTGACGGTCGTGCACGCAAGGATGCAGACCGGCAGCCGTCTCGACCGCAATGAGCGCGAAGTCGCTGCGTTGCCTGATAGTGCTCTCGATCGCGTAGTTCTTCGCAACCTGAACGCTGCTTTGAAAAAGGCCGCGCCTGAAGTCGAAGTGGCAGCGCTGGCTGCGGCGAACGCAAGCTTGTTTCAGGTGCAGCGCGATGTTCTGTCCGGCAACAAACCTGTTGACGCAACGGTTCGAGCCTTTGCATCCGCACTGCCTCCCGGTGGTACTGATCGACTGCTGCTGGTGCTCAAGCATCGGTCCGATGCGCGGATACCGGTAGTCAGCGGAGCCATCGGCGTCGGACGATTGGAGGGAGTCGGTTTTTATGTGGACCGGGTGACCCGCGTAAAATCCATGGAAACAGGCGCCTCGGGCACTGGCTTTCTCGCGCCGTTTGCTTATGTGCGATTGGTAATCGCTGACCCCGATGGACGTGTGCTAGCAGAGCGAGCGGTCGAAGCTGCTGCAACAATCGGCATGGGCGACTCGCGAGACGCTATGCAGCCGTGGGAGTTGCTCGATGCCAGTGCCAAAGTCACCGTGCTGGACCGCTTGCTGAGGCGTGAGATCGAAAAGACCTTGCCGGCACTGGTCGCGGCAGCAAAATAGCCAACGGTGTAAAAGCGTCACTTGTGGAGAAAGAAATGATTCATTTCGTAGTGCATGACGAGCATGACTCTGTGGGCGTCGTTGTGGTCGAGGGCATTCGGGCCGGTGATGAGCTGACCGGCTGGATCATGGATCAGGATAAGACACTGATCACCAAAGTGATGAACGACGTTCCGATCGGCCACAAGATCGCAATCCGCGATCTGCAGAACGACGACACGGTGATCAAGTACGGTACCGACATCGGGCGCACGATCGCGCCGATCAAAGTCGGCGAACATCTGCATGTGCACAACGTTAAAA
>JACCYC010000286.1 GCA_013696665.1 Burkholderiaceae bacterium
ACGTTCGATGCGGCAAAATTCAAGACCACCACGCGTGCGCAGTGGCAATCTGCGGCGGACGCATGGCATCAATGGGGACGGTTTTTGGGCGAATGGCTGGGTGCCGCCACCGAGCGGATGTTCGACCTCGCCCACATCAAAGCAGGCAGCCGCGTGCTCGACGTCGCCGCCGGTGCCGGTGAACAGTCGATCGCCGCGGCCCGGCGGGTGGGTCCAGGCGGTCATGTGCTCGCCACCGACATTGCGCCGGCGTTGCTCGATCACGCGCGCGCCGACGCGCTCGCCGCGGGCCTGTCTAACGTCGAGACACGCGAGCTCGACGGCGAAGCCCTGAGCGAGTTGCCAGCCGTTAGCTTCGACGCCGCAATCTCGCGCGTCGGGCTGATTTACTTTCCGGACCAGGAGCGCGCATTGGCCGGTATTCGGCGCGCGCTGAAACCGGGCGGCCGCTTCGCGGCGATTGTCTATTCGACGCCCGAGGAAAATCAGTTTTTCTCGATCCCCGTCGGCATCATTCGCCGGCGTGCCAAGCTTCCACCGCCGCAGCCTGGCCAACCAGGCCCGTTTTCACTCGGCGGCGACGGCGTGTTGGCAGCTGCCTACGATCGCGCGGGCCTGCGCGACATCGAAGTGCGCAAGGTCGACTCTCCTGTGCGGCTGCCGAGTGCGGCGGAATGCGTACGCTTCGAGCGCGAATCGTTCGGCGCTCTGCATCAGATGATGAGCACGCTGAGCGACGCGGAACGCGCCGAAACCTGGGACGAGATCGAACGCGAGTTGCGTCAGTTCGAGACTAACGGTCGCTTCGTCGGTCCTTGCGAAATGGTTGTTGGCGCCGGTAGGGCGTAAACGATTCGCAACAGCGAACGAGAACGCGGATCGTCTGCAGGCCTAGTTCTTCGCTGGAGACGTATTCGGCGCTGGCGGCGGTGGTGTGGTCGATGGCAATGGAGACGGTGGTGCCGGCTGTATTGAAGAAGGAGGCGCAGCCGGCGCCCCCGAGGATGCCGCAGGCCGGTTGGGCACAACAACACCCGGGACCAACGGAATCTCATCTACCTGAAGCACGCTGTTAACAAAATGCCGCGTGTCGCCAAAGCAGCTTGTTGGCAGTCCGACTTTTTCTTCGTAGTGCAACGTGACGCGCTTGCCCATCACTTTGTTGATGCTTTCGGCCACCGCGTCATCGCGCACCGTGAACAGAAATTTTTCGGGAATCGCACCGGGCATGGACACCATGGCCATTTCGCCTTCCCACGTCTTGCAGAGCCAACCCTTGCGGCTCAGCTTCTGCACCCAGCCCGCGCGCTCGCCGGTCGAATAATTCCAGTGCAGCACGACTGCGAAATAGCCGGCGAACAGCACGATCGGCACTAGAAGCAACCAGAACATCATTTTCAGCGCCGACGTGCGGCGGCGCGGTGCGAGGTTCGGCGGCGGCGGCGTCGGTGTGCTCATCTACGCTTGAGAAAGTGAACAAATTCCTTGTTGATCGTGTGCTGCGCCAGCAGCTCGTTCCCGGTCTGTTTCGAGAACGCCTGAAAATCACGCATCGAACCCGGATCGGTCGCGACGATCTTCAAAACCTGGCCGGTGGTCATGTCGGACAGCGCCTTTTTGGCTCGCAGTATCGGCAACGGACAGTTCAGCCCGCGTGTGTCGATTTCTTTATCGGCGTTAAGCGGCGGCAGCATTTTGGATCAAACGAGTCAAGACCATTGCGGCAATTCTACGAGCACATCGTTTTTCACTCTGAACCTCAAGGTTTGTTAACGCCGCGCAGTGACGCGATCGCAGGCGGCAGAGGCCGCCGTGGCCGGTCAGTGGCCGCGCCGTTGTTCGACGCCCATATTGCGACAGAATTGACGCGGCTTTGGGTCAACGGATGCGTGCGCAAAAGTTCGACCGCCGCGGAACTCGATTCTCGCTTGCCGCCGGGCAAAGTCTGCATCACGTTGAACAAATCGACCGCACCTCCAATGTGACCGTACTCGGCATGCAGTGCATGCAGCGCAGCGTCATCGGCATCGCGTTCCTGATCACGATTGAATGACAGCAACGTTGCCAGGCCCGCCGTACTCAGGACGTTGCCGGCCGCACTGCTGCCGAGATCGGACGAAATCACGGACAGAATCACTCCAATTGCGACGCCGCGGCCCAGTGCTGCGGATGCATGCCGATACTTCAAGTGCGCAAGTTCGTGTGCCATCACCATGGCCAGCGCGTCCTCGCTTTCAAGCCGCGTAAGGAGTCCGCGAAAGAACACCACTTGGCCACCGAGGGTTGCAAACGCGTTGACGGTCGCTTCATCGCGATACCCGATGCGCAAAACCATCTCGCTCGGCAATTGCATCTGCGCTGCAAGACGATCGGCGATCCCTTGCAGCTCTTTCTGCACCGCCCTGCCCGCTTCGTTGTCGGGTGTGGTCGCAAACGGCGGCAGCGTTGCCGCCAGCTTGGCCTCGTACTTATAGGGAACTCGCGGAGCAAGCCACTGAGCCGCCAGCGAAACAGTAAAGACAAGGAGAAAAACTGCAGCCAGGCCGCCAGCGACCAGCCAAGCAAGTTCCTTCAGTGGGTTTTCATCCGACGAATTGATGCCCTCGGCAGGAAGACGATTCTCGAGTTTCACGCGGCGCTGACTAAGCCGCCGCGAGCGCGCGCGAAGGAAATGAAAGTGCGGAGTCCTGGTCGGGAATCAACGCGGTGCCAAAGGCAAACACTTCGATTGATGCTGCCCATCCGGTCGAGATCGTTGTCGTTTCGAAACGCACGCAGATGACGAGCTTTGCACCCTGACGCCGCGCGTCGTGCTTTAACCGCAACATGGCTTCGCGCCGTGCGCGCTCCATCAGCGTTTCATAGGTGCGAACGCGTCCACCGAAAAGGTTGCGCAGACCGGCGACAAACGTCTTGAAGTAGTCAGAGCTGATTACGACGGTTCCATGGACAAGGAAAGCTCGCTGCCGCGTGACGCGATCGGGGGGAAAGCGCACCGCGTATGCAAGCACGTCGGCATACTCTCGCTCGCGTTTTCGAATCGAAGCGTAGTGTCGCTTCTCGACAATCGAGCCGGCAAAAAAGCCGACTACGAGCAGCGTGACAAAGAGCCCGAGCTCGATCAGATCAAGCATCGGTTATGCGCCGTCGAGCTGCACCGCGCTCCCATAGGCAAGGATCTCGGCGGCACCGGCTGCGATCGAAGTCGTCGCGAAGCGTACGTTCAATATCGCGTTCGCACCCATCGACTGCGCTTCCGCAATCATGCGCTCAACCGCCTCCTGGCGTGCCTCCTGCATCAATTCGGTGTAACCCTTCAATTCGCCGCCGACGATGTTCTTCAGGCCAGCGAAGATGTCCTTGCCAACGTGTTTTGCACGAACGGTACTGCCCTGGACGATGCCGTAATGCGCCACGATTCGGCGCCCCGGTACCAGTTCAAGATTGCTGACGAGCATCGTATTCCCTTATTTGGAAGCCGGCCTGTCGTCGCCGGGTGTGACTGCGCCGCCGACAACTTTCGCGGTGCCAACTACCGCGTCGGCCGCTACGCCCACGGCTGCACTACCGACCGAAACTGCAGCCGATCCCACCGCCACGGCCGCTGAGCCCACCGCTGCGGTCACCGCTACGACGGCGCAGCCGGAGATCAACAGCATCAAACAAAGCATCGCAACTATTCGCATTTCATTCCAGTTGCTAAATCGTGCGCGGTCACGGGCACCCTGGGGGGATTGGGATGGAAGCGCGCCATCGCGTGCGTATCGACGTAAACGCCGTTGCGCAGTGCATACGCGCGATAGGTGCCTTCCAGTTCAAAACCGAAACGTCGGTATAGCGCCATCGCGCGTTGATTGTCGGCATAGACAGTCAGTTGCACCCTTAAATAGCCAGCCCAGTTGTCGGACCAGTCGAGCAGCCGCTTCATCACTTCGGAGCCGATTCCCTTGCCTTGCCGCTCTTTCGCGATACAAATCCCAAGACCCGCAACATGGCGCTGTCGCACACCCCGGCCAGTGCCGTGAATGCCGCCGCTGGCAATCACCTCACCACTTTCAGTCGCAAGCAGATGCAGGGTGTCCTGCTGCTCGACTTGTTGTTCGAGCCGCTTGCGCCACGCTTCGACGCTCGGATAAGGCATCTGCATCAACCCCGAAAACACTTCGGGGTCGCTCATCAGGCGCACCATCGCCGCTGCGTCGTCCGGCGACGCGCGACGGTATTCGATTACAGACGCTGTTGCGCCCACGACTGCACACTGGCCAATGCACTCTTCAGCTTGCTCGGATCGCTGCCTCCGGCCATCGCCATGTCAGCGCGCCCGCCGCCCTTGCCGCCGACTTGCTGCGCGACGTAATTGACCAGGTCGCCGGCCTTCACGCGCGCCGTCGCGTCGGCGGTGACACCTGCCGCCAGTTGCACACGTGCACCGTCGATTGCACCGAGCACGATGACGGCGCTTTTCAACTTTGCCTTCAATTGGTCCATCGTTTCTCGCAGCGACCTGGCATCGCCGCCTTCCAGCGACGCGGCGAGTACCTTGACTCCGTTGAACTCGACTGCCTGCGAGGCAAGGTCATCACCATGCGACACGGCGAGCTTGCTCTTGAGTCGCGCGAGCTCGCGTTCGAGCGACTTCACATTGTCTTGAATCTGCGTGATCTTCTGTACGACCTCCGAAGCAGGCGCTCGCAACAGAAACGCGGCGTGCTGCAGATCGCGGTCCAGTGCCTGGACGAATTCAACTGCCCCGCGGCCTGTGACTGCCTCGATCCGTCGTACGCCGGCAGCAACGCCGCTTTCGGAAACGATCTTGAAGAGTCCGATGTCTCCCGTACGTGCAACATGAGTGCCGCCGCACAGTTCGGTCGAGTGATCGCCCATATTCAGTACGCGCACCTCGTCGCCGTACTTGTCGCCGAAGAAAGCCAACGCTCCGGCCTTGATCGCATCGTCGTACTTCATCACGTTGGCGCTGACCTGCGCATTGGAGCGGATCGCAGTGTTGACGATATCCTCAACCTTCCAGATGTCGTCCGGCGTCATCGCCTTGTCGTGCGAAAAATCGAACCGCGTGCGCTCAGAATCGACCAGCGAGCCACGCTGCTGCACGTGCTTGCCCAACACGCCACGCAACGCCGCGTGCATCAAATGCGTCGCTGAATGATTGTTACGCGTCCGTTCGCGCGCGTTCGCGTCAACCCGCGCCTGCACCACGTCGCCAATACTCAACGCGCCCGACTCAAGAGTGCCGTGATGGCCGAACACGTCGGCCTGAATTTTCTGCGTATCGGCAACGTTAAAACGAACGACGTGCCCATCGTTGATCGCTTCGAGGACGCCCTCGTCACCGACCTGCCCACCGGACTC
>JACCYC010000197.1 GCA_013696665.1 Burkholderiaceae bacterium
CTGTGCAAATGATCGGGACCGGCAAGAACGCTCCTTTCGGCATGCTTCGATGCAGGTTCTCGATATAAACCGGAATCAACTCAACGGCGCCGAATTCATGAGCAAGGTGATAGAGCCCCGACTTAAATTCGCCGGGAAGCGACTGCGCCGAACGCGTACCTTCGGGAAAGATGATCAGCGAGAAACCGTGCTCGAGTGCATCGCGCAGCGGATCGAGAGGATCAGCGTTCAGATCCACCCGGCTGCGATCGATCATCACGACGTTCAATTCTTCCTTCGCAATCGCCCGCCGGATGCCCGGCTTGTCCCAATAGTCCTTGGCCGCGACGGGTCGAGTGTTCGCGCGCAGGCTGCGCGGCAATGCCGCCCACAGCACGATCGTATCCATGTGGCTCGTGTGGTTTGCGAAGTAGATACGCTGCGAGGCGGTCGGTGCCGAGCCCACCCAGCGCGGGTATGCGCCGACCAGCAGGCGTACCAGCCACACAATGGGCGGGAGAAACTTCATGCCTGGATAAGACCACGGGTGTGCATACGAGGGCCTCCCGCGCCCGGCGCGATTGATGATCCCCACAGCGCGGCTGGCGCGGGAACGTGTTAAAGCCTACCGCGCAATCAAGAGCGCCGACCACTTCATTGACTTGATCGGGACGCGGTCTTAGCCTACACATCCCAAGTTGCGCGCTTGCGAGGCGTTAGTCCGGGCGATGCAAGCGAATCGGTTAACGCATCATTCACACCTCCATGTTTGTTGCCCAGCTCGGTCCTGCGAATGCGGCAGCTTTTCAGGCTCTTCGGCTGCGTGGACTCGCCGAGTGCCCGACTGCTTTCGCCTCGAGCTATGAAGAAGAGTGCGACATACCAATCGCGAAGGTCGCGGAACGGCTTGCGCCACGCGTCGATGGCGCCATCTTGGGTGCTTTTAAGCAGCATGAGTTGGTGGGCGTGGTTGGCCTGCAGCGCGAAACACCACGCAAGTTGTCGCACAAGGCTACCCTCTGGGGCATGTATGTGGCCGTGGATGCACGCAAGAACGGAGTGGGCCGCGCACTCGTCAGCCATGCGCTGGCGTATGCGGACAGTCAACTACAGGTTCGCTACGTCAATTTGGGCGTTAACGCGTTGAACGTAGCGGCTTTGTCCTTATACGAAGGACATGGCTTTGCACGAATCGGCTTTGAGCCCTGCTTCATGTTGGTTGATGGTGAGCCACAGGATGAAATTCATATGGCCCTCGCTCTGGAACACGCTGTTCTGCGACAAAGTAAGGGCCTTTAACCCCGTTTCTCTAAATGCGGGATACACGGTGCCCCTGCTGACGGGCACCGTGCGCGCGGACGCAGAATTTTTCGGCACTGTTTGTCGGCTCTGTGTCCAAGCATCGACTGAAGGCAGATGAAAAAACTTCCAAATTATTCCCGTTGCTCGACTTGGCTTGCGTCTTTGCTTATCGCTGTACTGACCGCTGCTTGCGGCGGACAGGACCCGGTGTTAGGGGTGGGGGGCGGTACCGCAGGTCCTGGCTCACCTAACTCGCCGCCGATGGTCACCTCCACGGTTCCTGCTGCCACGACGCCGATCGTCACCGGTGTAGCTGTCAATAGCAGAGTCACTGCAGTGTTCAGCAAAGACATGGCGCCGGCGACGATTAACACATCAACCTTTTTACTGGCGTGCCCTGCCGGTACCCCAGTAACAGGTACGGTCACCTACTCGCCGGCGAGTCGCACCGCGACGTTCTCACCCGCGGCCAACCTGCCGGTCATCACCACTTGCACGGCGACGATTACAACAGGAGCCCAGGACACCACCGGCATTGCGTTGGTCAGTCCCTTTGTGTGGTCGTTCACAACGAGTTCGTCAGCGACTCCGATTTCCTTGGGTGCGGCTTCGACGTTTGGCGCATTTGGCGGTGTTGCCGGAGTGACCAATCAAGGACTGCTTACGGTTATCAATGGAGACCTTGGGACCACTGGCGCATCAACGCTGGTGACCGGATTCCGCGATTCCGTCGGTGACGTTTACACAACAACGCCGCTTAACAATGGGTTGGTGAATGGGCGCGTGTACACCGCGCCCCCAGCTCCGGGAGGTGCCGGTGTTGGAGGCAACGCTTCAACGTTTGCAATTGCTACTCAGGCTTTGGCCGATGCGACCACCGCATTCAACAACCTGTCACCCGCTTCGCGACCCGGCGGTACCGATCCGGGGGCTGGCCAGTTAGGCGGCCTGACTCTGGCGCCAGGTGTCTATCAAGCTGCCGGCGGATCGTTTCTGATCACGGGGTCGGATCTGACGCTCGATGGTCAGGGCGACACGAATGCCATGTGGATTTTTCAGACGGCCAGCACGCTAACTGTCGGCGGACCCGGCGCACCGCGCAACGTGATCTTGATCAATGGTGCGCAGGCCCGCAACGTGTTTTGGCGTGTGGGCAGCTCTGCAACAATCAATGCTGCAGGGGGCGGCACGATGGTAGGCACCATCATCTCCTCGGCTGCAACAGCATTTTCCACTGCCGGCAATGTTGCTTTGGTGACGTTGAACGGCCGAGCGCTGGCTCTGAATGCTTCCACGACCATGGTGAACACGGTCGTTAACGTACCTGCACCCTAGAGCATGAAACGGACTCGAAAGAACATGAAACTGACCAAAACAACAATTGCTTCGGCATTGCTCTTCGCGGTTGCCGGTGCAGCAAATGCTGCCGATGACGGTGGCTGGTACGGTGGGTTCAACCTTGGGCAATCCAGAGCAGAAATCGACGACGCACGGATTACCAGCAGTCTGCTTGCGGCCGGGTTGAGCACGACTTCGATCAGTGACGACGATCGCGACTTTGGCTACAAAGTGTTTGGCGGCTACAAGTTCAACCGCTTCTTCGCCGTCGAAGGTGGCTACTTTGACTTGGGGAAATTCAGTTTCACGGCGAATACTGTTCCGCTGGGTACTTTGAGCGGCAACATTAAAGTCAGAGGCGTCAACCTCGATCTGGTCGGCATATTGCCGATCACTGAAAGATTCTCCGCCTTCGCCCGTGCAGGTGTGAACTACGCTGAAGCAAGAGACTCGTTCAGTTCTACCGGCGCCGTCAGTGTGCTCAACACCAACCCGAAGGAACGCGACACCAACTACAAGTTTGGCGGGGGGTTGCAGTTCGATTTCACTCGACGACTTGGAATGCGGTTGGAGGCAGAGCGCTACCGCATCAACGACGCTGTCGGAAACAAGGGCGACGTCGACCTTATCTCGCTTGGTCTGATCTATCGCTTTGGCGCTGCGTCACCCGCACCTGCGCCGCGTGCGCCGGCGCCTA
>JACCYC010000027.1 GCA_013696665.1 Burkholderiaceae bacterium
GCCAATGGCGACGGCAGCGACGGCGCCGACGGTGCGGCGAAGGGTGGTGTCTACGCAAACGAGGCTGATCCGTTATACGACCAGGCGGTCGAGATCGTTTTGAAGAACCGCCGCGCGTCGATTTCGCTGGTGCAGCGGCATCTTCGGATCGGTTACAACCGGGCGGCGCGCTTGCTTGAAGACATGGAGCGTGCTGGCATGGTTTCCGTCATGCAGAGCAATGGCAACCGCGAAATTCTGGTGCCGGTGCGCGAAAGTTGATCGCTTTGCCGGGGAATTCTGATGTTGAAGTTAATCCGCCTAGGCCTTGTCGCCGCTACTTTTGTCGGCGTCTCTGCGCATGCGGCTGCACTGGATCAACTACGCAGCTTCCTGACACAGACCCAGAGCGCGCGCGGTGAATTCGTCCAGCGCCTGACGCCGCGCGCGGGTGCGAAGCTGCCGCCCGCGGTCAGCGGGCAGTTTGTATTTCAGCGCCCGGGAAAATTTCGCTGGGCCTACGAGAAACCTTATGAGCAGTTGATCATCGCCGATGGCGATCGGTTGGTGATGTTCGACAAGGACCTCAATCAGGCCACGATCAGGAAGCTGCAGTCGTCACTGCCGTCGAGCCCGGCGTCCATCCTGTTCGGATCAAACGAGTTCGAAAAGGAATTCGAGATTGCCGACGGCGGCGCACGCGACGGGCTCGAGTGGATCGTTGCCAGGCCACGCGCGAAAGACACCACGTTCGAGCGCATCGAGATCGGTTTTCGCGACGGATTGCCGGCGGCGATGGTGCTGGCCGACGGATTCGGGCAGCTGACGCAACTGACGTTTTCCAAGGTCGAGCGCAATCCGAAGCTTGATGCTGATGCGTTTCGCTTTACGCCGCCGAAAGGCGCCGACGTATTGGAAGACAAGTGATTGCTGTTGAGTAATCAGCGTAGCGCGCTAGGCTAGCGTCACCTTCCGTCCGAACCCTATGCCTACCAGCCTTTTTGCCCTTCTCGACGACATCGCCAGCGTGCTGGATGACGTCGCGATCCTGACCAAAGTTGCGACCAAGAAAACAGCCGGCGTGCTCGGTGACGACTTGGCGCTGAACGCGCAGCAAGTAAGCGGCGTGCGCGCTGAACGCGAGCTGCCGGTGGTTTGGGCAGTCGCCAAGGGTTCACTACGCAACAAAGCGATCTTGGTGCCGGCGGCACTCGCCATCAGCGCTTTTGTGCCGTGGGCCATTGTCCCGCTGCTGATCGTCGGAGGCTTGTTTCTCTGCTACGAGGGGGCGGAGAAGCTGGCGCACAAGTTTCTGCACCCCGGAGGCGACGGCGTACATCGCGCCGAACTCACCCGCGCGCTGACCGACCCCAACGTGGACCTCGTAGCGTTGGAAAGGGACAAGATCAAAGGCGCAATTCGCACCGACTTCATCTTGTCCGCGGAAATTATCGTAATCACGCTGGGCACCGTAGCAGCGGCGTCACTGAGCACTCGGATCGGCGTGCTCGTTGGAATATCGCTGCTGATGACAGTAGGCGTCTACGGGCTGGTGGCAGGAATCGTCAAACTGGACGACGGTGGGCTTGCGCTGACGCGATCGGCATCGACAGCATTGCAGTCCCTCGGCCGGGCGATATTGGTCGCGGCACCGTGGCTAATGAAGACTTTATCGATCGCAGGCACTGCCGCAATGTTCCTGGTTGGCGGCGGGATCCTGACGCACGGAATCCCGCCGCTGCATCACTTCGCGGAGATGGCGTTGCACGGCGTAACCGGCACGACGGCCATGTTGGGCAACATGCTGTTCGATGGCCTCGTAGGAATTCTGGCCGGTTTGATCGCGGTCGCGGTAGTGACTCTGTTGAAGAAGTTACGAACCCCGGCTGCACAATCCAGCGCTCCCGGCTGACCGGCGAGGGAACGTGCCGCTACTTCGACTTGATTGAAATCAGCTCGACTTCAAACTGCAAAGTTGCATTTGGCGGAATGACGCCGCCCGCACCTTTTTCGCCGTACGCAAGCGACGGCGGACACGTGAGCTTTGCCTTGCCCCCCACTTTCATGCGCTGCACGCCTTCGGTCCAGCACTTGATGACGCCGTTCAGTGGGAACTCGGTCGGCTGGCCGCGTTTATAAGAACTGTCGAACTCTTTTCCGTCCGGAAACGTTCCCTTGTAATGCACTTGAACGATGTCCGTTGCTTTCGGGCTGGCACCTTTGCCTTCGGTAAGCGATCGGTACACCATGCCGGAGTCAGTCTTGACCGCACCGTTTTCTGCCGCTGCCTTGCCGATCACGTCGTCTTGCGCCATCGCTGCTCCCATGTTCGTTGCCAATAAGATTGCCACTAGCTTGTTGATCATTGCGTCCTCTGAGGTACCCAGGCAAAGCAGATGCTAGCCTGTTGATGGCAATTCCCCAATCGATGCAAGATCTGTTTCCCTCCGCTGCCGACGGCGTGCCGCTTGCCGAGCGGATGCGCCCGCGTTCGATCGACGACGTGGTGGGGCAGTCGCATTTGCTGGGCCGAGGCAAGCCGCTACGCGTTGCGTTCGAATCGGCCCGCCCGCACTCGATGATCCTGTGGGGCCCGCCGGGCGTCGGCAAAACCACGCTTGCGCGCCTGATGGCCGATGCGTTCGGCCTGAACTTCATCGCCATCTCCGCAGTGCTCGGCGGGGTGAAGGACATTCGAGAGGCGGTCGATCGGGCACAGGTCACGCGCGCGCAATCGGGCAAGGCCACCGTGGTGTTTGTCGACGAAGTGCATCGTTTCAACAAAGCTCAGCAGGATGCCTTTCTGCCGCACGTGGAGTCGGGTCTGTTTGTTTTTGTCGGCGCCACCACCGAGAACCCTTCGTTCGAAGTCATCGGCGCTCTGCTGTCGCGGGCGGCGGTCTACGTGCTTCAGCCGCTATCGCGCGACGAACTCGAAACCCTGCTGCATCGCGCGCTGAAAAATGAAGGCGAGCTGCAAATACAAGAGCAGGCGCGCAGCATGTTGTTCGACCTCGCTGACGGAGATGCACGCCGTTTGTTGAATGCAATTGAGGTCGTGATTAACGCAGCGCGCGACAACAAGCTGGCGTCGATCGACGGCGATTTCTTGCGCGACAGTCTGCCCGCAACGCTGCGCCGGTTCGACAAGGGCGGCGAAAATTTTTACGATCAGATTTCGGCACTGCACAAGTCGGTACGCGGCTCCGATCCCGATGCTTCGCTTTATTGGATGGCGCGGATGTTCGACGGCGGCGTCGATCCGCGCTACGTCGCACGCCGCGCGATTCGAATGGCGACCGAAGACATTGGGTTGGCAGATCCGCGTGCGCTCGAAGTTGCGCTTGCAGCGGCCGACACCTACGAGCGACTTGGATCACCCGAAGGCGAACTGGCGCTTGCGCAGGCGATCGTCTATCTGGCGTGTGCGCCGAAGTCCAATGCCGTGTATCGGGCATTCGGCGCGGTACGCGCGTTTGTGCAGCAGGATGGATCGCGGCCCGTTCCGATGCATCTGCGCAATGCGCCGACTCGTTTGATGAAGGAGCTTGGCTACGGCGAGGGGTACCGGTACGCGCACGACGAGGCCGGCGCTGTTGCGGCCGGGGAAACCTACCTGCCAGACGGCGTTGCAGCCCAGCAGTGGTACCAGCCGACCGACCGCGGCGTTGAGGCACGCATTGGCGAGCGCTTGGAAGAGCTGCGGCGTTTAAGCGGCACGGCACTCGGGCGATCAATGCGCGAAGCCAAGTAGCATTCTGCGATGCTTGATATCACGGTGTTGCGAAAAGACGTTGCGGGTGTCGCTGCCAGGTTGAAGACGCGCGCTTACTCGTTCGACGTCGACCGGTTCAGCGCGCTTGAAGCCGAGCGCAAAGCGGTACAAACGAGAACCGAGGAATTGCAGGCGCGGCGCAACGCGCTATCCAAACAGATCGGTGAGCTCAAGGCAAAGGGACAAAGTGCCGACAACGTGTTGGCCGAGGTCGGCT
>JACCYC010000317.1 GCA_013696665.1 Burkholderiaceae bacterium
CCGTCCGAAGTTGACGCGCATCAAGTAAAGTCCGCGGCTGCCCGACACGGCCGGCATAGCTCAGTTGGTAGAGCAACGGTTTTGTAAACCGAAGGTCGGGGGTTCGAGTCCCTCTGCCGGCACCAAAGTCACGCAGCTGAGCAGATCTTTGGCGATAGCACAGGCGAAAAAAAACCGCGGCGTGCCGCGGTTTTCATAAGTTTGAGCTGCAACTACGTCGGGCGAATTTCGGCTGCCTGCGGGCCTTTAGCGCCTTGCTTCACAACGAATTCCACGCGCTGACCTTCGGTCAATGACTTGAAGCCACCCGCCTGGATTTCCGAGAAATGCGCAAAAAGATCTTTGCCGCCATCTTCTGGCGTGATGAATCCAAAACCTTTGGCATCGTTGAACCACTTGACTGTACCTGTTGCCATTTTCTGACGTTCCTTGATATTGAGTGCAAAACAAAATCGGCTGCGGGGAAAAGCCGCGCAGCGAGCTAACGATCAAGAGACGTGAACCTGATAAGAAAGACGCGCCGTTGTTTTACTAACCAAGCAACAGGCCAGAGATAACCGGAGGACAGACTCAAGCGAAAGCGACGCGGAGTATACGTCAATTGGCGCTTGTGCGCTTTTTATTTGAAAACCCCGGAGCGCAGCGCGGCAACGACTGCGCTTACGCTAACGCTTCGACTCTAGGTTTGATGCACGTGATGCAACGACCCCGCGATTCGCACGATGCCCCCGCTGAGCGGGATGCCACCCGCGTTCTGCTGGCTGCGCTCTGCATCGGCACGTTGGTTGTCGCTGCATTCTGGATCGTCCGACCGTTTATTGCCGCAGCCATCTGGGCCATCATGATCGTGGTCGTAACGTGGCCGATGTTGTTGCGCATGCAACGACGTCTGTGGAATCGCCGCAGTGCGGCCATCGCGGTCATGCTGGTGATCCTGCTGCTGCTGTTCGTCGCTCCGCTGACACTGGCCGTCGTGGTGATCACGCAGAACGCGGGCGAGATGATCGATCTTGCGCGGTCGATTGCGAACCGGCCTTTGCCACCGCCCCCTGACTGGCTCCCCGAGCTGCCGTTCGTGGGCGGAAAGCTCGCCAGCGCGTGGGCGGACGCGCGGGCAGCCGGGTTCGAAGGGCTCGGCGCGCTGATCGTGCCCTATGCCGGGGGCCTGACCGCGTGGTTCGTGCGAGAGGCCGGAAGCGTTGGATATCTGGTTATCCAGTTCTTGCTGACGCTTGCTTTCGCCGCGTTTCTGTACGCCCATGGCGAGCTGTTTGCGGCCGCGTCAGTGAAGTTTGCGCACCGTGTCGGCGGAAGAAACGGCGAGGACCTATTGCAGTTGGCAGGCAATTCAGTTCGAGGCGTTGCGCTGGGCGTCGGGCTGACCGCCGCAATTCAATCGGCATTGGGCGGAATTGGATTGGTCATTGCTGGGGTGCCTTTTGCGGGATTGCTGACGGCATTGCTGTTCATGCTTTGCATCACCCAGATCGGCATGCTCGTGGTGCTGGTGCCGGCGGTCGTGTGGGTCTACTGGAGCGGCCATCCCGTTGCTGGCACTGTCCTGTTGGTCTGGTCGCTGATTGCGAGCATGCTCGACACGATCCTGCGCCCGATTCTGGTCAGGCGGAGCGCTCGGTTGCCGCTGTTACTGATATTCGTCGGTGTTATCGGCGGCCTCGTTGCGTTTGGCGCGATCGGTATCTTTGTGGGCCCGGTCGTGCTCGCGGTGGCCTACACGCTGTTTGTTGCGTGGATCGAGCCATCGCCCCGTGCCAATGCAGCCCCGGAAATCGCGACAAAGTTATAGAAACCGAAGTGCGCGAGACCTAGAAACGAAAGTGCGACGGCTCAAGCCCGCTCGCGGTCGGATCCAATTTCCCCGTCCCAACGAGGCGCAAGCTGGTGCTCTATCCCAAGCAGATCGAGCACGCGAGCGAGACTGTGGTCGACCATCTGCTCGACGCTTCGGGGGCGGTGGTAGAACGCGGGAAGCGGCGGAAAAATAATCCCACCCATCAGCGTCACCGCCTCCATGTTGCGAATGTGCGCGAGGTTCAACGGTGCCTCGCGCGGCAGCAGCACCAGCCGGCGCCGCTCCTTCAGGCACACATCCGCCGCGCGCGAGATCAGATTGTCCGCATAACCGTGCGCCACCGCGGCAAGCGTCTTCATCGAGCACGGCGCGATCACCATTCCGTCGATCCGGAACGATCCGCTTGCCAGCGCCGCGCCTACATCGCTGACGTTGTGCACCTCGCTCGCCAGCGC
>JACCYC010000344.1 GCA_013696665.1 Burkholderiaceae bacterium
CCGTCCGAAGTTGACGCGCATCAAGTAAAGTCCGCGGCTGCCCGACACGGCCGGCATAGCTCAGTTGGTAGAGCAACGGTTTTGTAAACCGAAGGTCGGGGGTTCGAGTCCCTCTGCCGGCACCAAATGTCACGCAGCTGAGCAGATCTTCGCGATAGCACAGGCGAAAAAAAACCGCGGCGTGCCGCGGTTTTCATAAGCTTGAGCTGCGACTACGTCGGGCGAATTTCTGCCGCCTGCGGGCCTTTAGCGCCTTGCTTCACAACGAATTCCACGCGCTGACCTTCGGTCAGTGACTTGAAGCCACCCGCCTGGATTTCCGAGAAATGCGCAAAAAGATCTTTGCCGCCATCTTCTGGCGTGATGAATCCAAAGCCTTTGGCATCGTTGAACCACTTAACTGTACCTGTTGCCATTTTCTTACGTTCCTTGATATTAAGTGCAAAACCAAATCGGCTGCGGGGAAAAGCCGCGCAGCGAGCTAACGATCAAGAGACGTAAACCTGATAAGAAAGACGCGCCGTTGTTTTACTAACCAAGCAACAGGCCAGAGATAACCGGAGGACAGACTCAAGCGAAAGCGAGACGGATTATACGTGAAGTTGCGCGTGTGCGCGGTGCAAGTTTGAACGCACCCGCGTTCGATCCCAGCGCTGCAACGACTGCGCTTACGCTAACGCTTCGACTCTGAGGTTTGATGCACTTGATGCAACCGCCCCGCGATTCGCACGATTCCCCCGTTGAACGCGATCCCACCCGTGCTCTGCTGGCTGCGCTGTGCATCGGTGCGCTGGTTGTCGCTGCGTTCTGGATCGTCCGACCGTTTATTGCCGCAGCCATTTGGGCCATCATGATCGTGGTCGTGACGTGGCCGACGTTGTTGCGCATGCAACGCCGTCTGTGGAATCGCCGCAGTGCGGCGATCGCCGTCATGATGGTGATTCTGCTGCTGCTGTTCGTCGCTCCACTGACACTGGCCGTTGTGGTGATCACCCAGAACGCGGGCGAGATCATTGACCTTGCGAGGTCGATCGCGAACAGGCCTCTGCCAGCGCCCCCTGACTGGCTCCCCGGGCTGCCGTTCGTGGGCGGAAAGCTCGTCAGCGCGTGGGCGGACGCGCGGGCAGCCGGATTTGAAGGGCTCGGGGCGCTCATCGTGCCCTATACCGGGGGCCTGACAGCGTGGTTCGTGCGAGAGGCTGGCAGCGTTGGATATCTGATCATCCAGTTCTTGCTAACGCTTGCTTTCGCCGCGTTTCTGTACGCCTATGGCGAGCTGTTTGCCGCGGCCTCGGTGAAGTTTGCGAACCGCGTCGGCGGAAAAAACGGAGAAGACTTATTGCAATTGGCGGGCAATTCAGTTCGCGGCGTTGCGCTGGGCGTCGGGCTGACCGCCGCGATTCAATCTGCATTGGGTGGAATTGGACTGGCCGTTGCCGGCGTTCCGTTTGCTGGATTGCTGACAGCATTGCTGTTCATGCTTTGCATCACCCAGATTGGCATGCTCGTTGTGCTGGTGCCGGCGGTTGTGTGGGTCTACTGGAGCGGCCATCCCGTGACTGGCACGGTGCTGTTGGTCTGGTCACTGGTAGCGAGCGTGCTCGACACGTTCTTGCGCCCGATTTTGGTCAGGCGGAGCGCTCGGTTGCCGCTGTTACTGATATTCGTCGGTGTTATCGGCGGCCTCGTTGCCTTTGGCGCGATCGGTATCTTTGTTGGCCCGGTCGTGCTCGCGGTGGCTTACACGCTGTTTGTCGCGTGGATCGAGCCGTCGCCCCGTGCCAATGCAGCCGCGGAAATCGTGACAAAGCTATAGAAACCTAAGTGGGCGAGACCTAGAAACGAAAGTGCGACGGCTCATGCCCGCTCGCGGTCGGATCCAATTTCCCCGTCCCAGCGGGGCGCAAGCTGGTGCTCGATCCCAAGAAGATCGAGCACGCGAGCAAGACTGTGGTCGACCATCTGCTCGACGCTTCTGGGGCGGTGGTAGAAAGCGGGAAGCGGCGGAAAAATAATCCCACCCATCAGCGTCACCGCCTCCATGTTGCGAATGTGCGCTAGGTTTAACGGTGCCTCGCGCGGCAGCAGCACCAGCCGGCGCCGCTCCTTCAGGCAGACATCCGCCGCGCGCGAGACCAGATTGTCCGCATAACCGTGCGCCACCGCGGCAAGCGTCTTCATCGAGCACGGTGCGATCACCATTCCGTCGGTCCGGAACGATCCGCTTGCCAGCGCCGCGCCTATATCACTGACGTTGTGCACCTCGCTCGCCAGCGCTTCGACGTCAGCGCGCTTTAGATCGAGCTCCTGGTGCACGTTCAACACGCCCGCCGGCGACAGCAGCAGATGTGTTTCGACATTGAGCGCGCGCAGATGGCGCAGAAGTTGCACGCCATAAAGGGCGCCGGTTGCGCCGGTGATGGCAACAATCAAACGCCGCATGGCAGCCAGAGAGGCTGCTATGCGACCTTGACGTCCTTCAACAGCGTCTGCAGCTCGCCCGATTCAAACATCTCGACCATGATGTCGGAGCCGCCCACGAACTGACCATTGACGTAAAGCTGCGGCACCGTCGGCCAGCTCGAGTAATCCTTCACGCCCTGGCGCACATCGTCGTCCTCGAGGACGTTGACGGTGACCAGGTTTTTGACGCCGGACTGCTTCAGCAGCGCAATGGCACGCCCGGAAAAGCCGCACTGCGGGAACTGTGAAGTCCCCTTCATAAAAAGAACGACCGGGTTTTCCGAAACGGTTTTTTTGACGAAATCTTGAGGGCTCATGGCGTATCGCTTTTTAATGGATTTTCCGAGTGTAGCGAGCGCTGCCGTGGCGTCAAACGCAGCCCAGACGTGCGGTGGTAATGCGCTCCAGGCCAGCGAGGTCACGGACTGTATGCACCTCGTGCCACTGGCGCGCACCGAACAAATTTCGCACCGCGCGTCCCTGTTGGTAACCATGCTCAAGTGCCAGGTGGCCGTTGGGCACCAGATGCGCGAGTGCGCTTTCGATGATGGTTTGCAGCGCCGACATTCCGTCGCCATCTGAGGCCAGCGCGACACTCGGTTCAAAGCGCAATGCGTGCAGATGCGGGTCATCTTCGGCCACATACGGCGGATTGCTGACGATCAAATCAAACCGTGCATCGTGTGGAACCGCGTTAAACCAGCTACCGGCGCGTAACGCCACGTGGGTGGTTTGCCATCGATCCGCATTGATCTGCGCCACCTCAAGGGCCACTGCCGACACGTCGGTAGCGGTCAGCTGCCAATTTGGCCGCTCGAGCGCGAGTGTGATCGCAACACACCCGGACCCGGTGCCGAGTTCGAGCACGGCTGCTTCGTCGTTAGCAGTGCACGCCAGCGCGCGCTGCACCAGCAGCTCGGTCTCAGGGCGAGGGATCAGCACCGCGCGCGACACGACGAACGCGCGCCCGTAGAACTCCTTTTCGCCCAACAGGTAACCCAGTGGCTCACCGCCCTGCCGCCGCTTTACTGACGCAACAAAGGAGTCGATGGCGCTGGGTGCAACGCGATCTCCTGGATGCGCAATCAAGCGTTCGCGCGCGACGCCTAACGCATGCGCGAGTATCGCCCTCGATTCTGCAAGTGGAAGATTGCACGCGGCAAGCAGTGCGCCGACCTGCGCGGTTGATGGGTCGGTTGCCTGCGGATGCATGTCAGCCGGCGTCGCCGAGTGCCGCGAGCAACTCCGCCTGATGTTCGGCTGCCAGGCGCTCAGTCAGCTCATCGAGGTCGCCGTCCATGATCGCCTCGATCCGATACAGCGTCAGATTGATGCGGTGATCGGTGACGCGCCCCTGGGGAAAGTTATAGGTGCGAATGCGCTCGGAGCGGTCGCCCGAACCGATCAACGTCTTGCGGGCCGAAGCTTCCTTGGCCTGCTGGTCGCGCGTCTGCTGGTCTTTGATGCGCGCGGTCAGGATCTTCATCGCGCGCTCGCGGTTCTTGTGCTGCGAACGGTCATCCTGACACTCGACGACGATATTGGTCGGAAGGTGCGTGATACGCACCGCGCTTTCGGTCTTGTTGACGTGCTGGCCGCCGGCGCCTGACGCGCGGAAGACATCGATGCGGATTTCACTCGGATCGATCTTCACATCGTCGATCTCGTCGGCCTCGGGCAACACTGCGACCGTACACGCCGAAGTATGAATTCGCCCCTGCGATTCGGTCGCAGGCACGCGCTGCACGCGATGGCCGCCCGATTCAAATTTCAGCTTCGAATAAACACTGGTGCCGACCAGGCGGACGATCGCTTCCTTGTAGCCGCCCATGTCGGACGGGCTTTCGGAAATCATTTCGCTCGTCCACCGATGCCGTTCGGCATATCGCAGATACATGCGCAGGATGTCGCCGGCGAACAGGGCCGATTCGTCACCGCCGGTGCCGGCGCGCACCTCGAGGAAAATATTTCGATCGTCATTCGGATCGGTCGGCAGAAGCAGCCGTTGCAGCTCGTCTTCCAGCGACGAAATGCGGGTTTTCGATGCGCTGACCTCCTCCTCCGCCAATCCTTTCATCTCGGGCTCGGAAAGCATCTGCTGCGCCTCCTGCAGATCGCCTTCGGCGCGCTGATACTCGAGAAAGCGCGTCACCACAGGTTCGATCTCGGCACGCTCCTGCCCGAGGCCCCGGTAGCGATTCATATCGCGTGTCGCAGTCTCGCTCGAAAGCTGCGAATCAATTTCCCCAAGCCGCTTCGCAAGCTGCTCGAGTTTGGTTTTCATCGAAATTTTCATAGCGGTTGCCTACGTGCGACACGGGTCGCACATACGGCCTGACCTATTTAATCCGCGTAAAAGCGAGCGAGCAGTGCCTGCAGGCGCGCATGCTCGGCGTCGTCGCCGGCCGCGCGTAATGCGCTCATCGGGTCGTGCAGGAACTTGTTGGTCAACGCGTGCGACAGTTGATCAATCACAGCCTCTGGCGGTTCACCCTTGGCGAGCAGCTTCAATGCGCGCTGCAATTCGCGCTGTCGCAGCGCATCGGCACGGCCGTGCAGTTCCTGAATCGTTGGAACCGCGCGGCGTACTCTGACCCATTCTTCAAAATCACGGACACGCGACTCGATGATTGCTTCGGCCTGCGCGACTGCGGCCTGGCGCGTGTCGTTGCCGCTCGCAACGACCTTCCCAAGATCGTCGACGGTATGCACGTAAACGTCGTCCAGCCGCGCGACCTCGGGCTCGACATCGCGCGGAACCGCAAGGTCGACAATGAACATGGGCTTGTGCCGCCGCGCGCGAATCGCTCGCTCGACCATGCCGAGGCCAATGATCGGCAGCAGGCTTGCGGTGCAAGACACCACGATGTCAAAGCGGGCAATTGCGTCGGGCAGATCACCCAGCTTGATCGAATGGCCGTGCAAGCGCGCAGCAAGCGCGTCGGCGCGCTCGATCGTGCGATTGGCGACGGTGATCGACTTTGGCCGTTGCGCAGCGAAATGCGTCGCGGTCAGGTCGATCATCTCGCCTGCACCGACGAACAGCACGTGGCTGCCGGAAAGCTCGCCAAAGATCTTTCGCGCAACACGCACAGCAGCTGCCGCCATCGAGACCGATTGAGTCCCGATCTCGGTCGTGGTGCGTACTTCTTTGGCGACTGCGAATGTGCGTTGAAACAAATGGTTAAGCATCAGCCCGAGGCCGCCGGCGCTGCGCGCAAGTTTTTCGGCTTCCTTCATCTGGCCGAGAATCTGCGGCTCACCCAACACCATCGAATCGAGTCCGCTCGCGACGCGGAATGCATGTCTTACGGCATCGACGTGAGGCAGCACATACGAGTGGCGGTGCAGTTCATCCAGATCCAACCGCTTTTCGCTCGCCACGAACTCGTGCAGCGCACGTTGAGCAACATCTGGCTCCTCAGCCGCGCAGTAGAGCTCGGTTCGGTTGCAGGTCGAAACGATCGCGGCTTCGCTAACGCCGCCGCCAGCCGGCTCGCACAGCCGTGCACGCAACCGCCGGATCGTCGCGCCAACATCGTCCGCCAGAAACGCAACTCGCTCGCGCACGGCCAGCGGCGCGGTTGAATGGTTGAGCCCGACGGTAAGGAGTTGCATCGACGATTGCGTGACGCTATCGCGCGCCTGATCCTTGTTTGGGACGATCCAAATTATAGGTGGCGCAGGCCTCGCGGGTGCGACTGAAACCCACGATCACCCGGGCTCCTTGCCGGTTAATCGGATTACCATGATCCGCACCGCCCGCCGAACGGCAGGCCCACCAACGAGAATCCGATACAAATGGCATCTACCGCCCTGGCGACTGTGCGACCGCCGCGAAAAAAACGTGGCGCTGTTAACGCTGACCGGGCATCACTTGCGCCGACGCCACGCGAGATTGCGCAGATCGCCCGCGAATGCCGCAAGCTGGTTACACGGCGCGCCCTGGTGGCGGCTGGGGCGTCGATCGTGCCGCTGCCCGGCGTCGATGTGGCGGTCGATATCAGCGTGTTGATGCGGATGATCGAGCAGGTGAATGAACGATTCGGTTTGACGCCAGAACAGCTCGAGCAACTCGCGCCGCAGCGCAGGCTTTTCGCCTACAAAGCTGCGTTGGGGGTCGGGAGCGCGCTGGTGGGGCGCATGGTGACGCGCGAGCTGGCGATCAAGCTGCTGAAGACCGTTGGTATGCGACTGAGCGCGAAGCAGGCGGCGAAGTACGTCCCGTTTGCCGGGCAGGCCATTGCCGCGTCGATCTCATTTGCTGCGCTGAAGCGACTCGGCGACCGGCACGTCGAAGACTGCGTGCGCGTGGCCCAGACGTTGAGCGAATTGCGCGACGACGACGTTGTCGCGAGCTACTAGCCCGCGTTAGACGACCTTGTCCTTGGCGAGTGTTGCGCCGATAACTTTCGCGAAATCCTGGATCGTCTGCTGCATTGATCCGGTCGGCACCGTGGTCGACGAGCCCGACCACAACAGTACGTACTCCTTGGCATCGAACAGCCGGGTATCGACCAGCACGTTTTGAACGGTGTACACACTCGGCGGAACCGCGTAGGCAGCCGACCAGAACCCATGGTAGTAACCATAGAAACCGGGCCAGCCGAAGCCCCACGGCGGACCGGCCACCAACCCGGGCGTGACGCGGACTTCATTGCTGACACTGACGGTGCGCGAAATCAGCACGGCGTCTGCGCCGACACCCGCAACAGCAGACTGAATCGCCTGCTGCTCCGCGGGTCCGTCACCAGGAATCGTTTTATACGACTGCACGGCCTTGACTCCGCGCGCGCCGAGCTCGGCCACCATCGCATCTTCGTAGATGCGCCGCGCGGTCGAGTCGCGATTGATGCCCATCACCATCACGCTCTTGACCGGAAGGCGACTGCCCGCCTGGGGATTGATCCACTGGGCATTCAGCGCGGTGCTGGTGGCGCAGGCCGAAAGCGCGAGCGTGGCTGCTGCCAACACCGCGAGGCCAACTAATCTCAGTTTCATGTTCGCTCCTAATCCTCGTAGCGGCCAAACCGCACTTGGGTGTTACCGGGCTTTAGATGCCGCGTCGATGGCATCACCAGAACCGTGTCGTCATAAGGGGCGGACCACACAGTTTCACCGTCACGTGCAATAGGCGTGCCGGCGGTTGCAACGATGCCCAAACCTTCGAGTGGCACGACAAACTCAAAGTTCATCGACTTTGCAACGACGGGTTCGGTCACGCGGATGACCCGTTGGCGGGGCGGCGGGATGATCCGCAACCGAGGTTCGATTGATGCGAACGGTATCTGGTCGACCGCGGCGAGAAAACGCAGCATTGTGTCGATTGCCACGTCGACCGCGGTCTTTTCCCAGTGCTGGCCGCACTCGATCAGCAGCGCAGAGCGAGGGCTCGCCGGATCATTGAATGATCCCCGGTCCCGCATGCGTACCCCCGCCGGGTGCCCGGTGTCGACCAGCAGATCGGCCGGCACGCCGACCTTGCGTGCCAGTGCAACATGCTTGTCGACCATGCCGCAAACCATGATCGGGCGACAAGGCTCGTGCATCGAGTGAATGTCGAGCAGAAAATCGGCCATGTCGACAAACGGCTGCAACTTCCGCGCGCGTCGCAACTCGGCCGAATCACGCGCGCCGAAGAGCACTTCGTCGGCCCAAACGCGGTTGTAATCCTCGTCGATGTAGCGTGAGGCATCCGGGTCGTCGAAGTCGAACCGCGCATAGGCATCGACGTTGGCAAATGCGACGATCAGCTTGCCGGCAGCAGGTTTGATCTTTTCGCGCAGCAGGTAATCGAGCGCGTGTACCCCGCACAACTCGTTGCCGTGCGTGATTGCCTGCAACATCGTTGTGGGCCCGGTCGTTCCGGAGTCGAGCAGATGCACATACGGAACGCCGGTATTTCCTTCGCGGTAACGCGCAATGTCGATCGGCCGCACGTCGACCGGGTAATGCCCGAGCACACGTTCAGTCACGGCGTACGTCCTTTCCGATGTAGTCAAGACACGCTTCGATCAACGCATACAGCGTCTTTTGCAGCGGAGCAAACCCGGCGCTGCGCTCGCGCGCGGCTTCATTCATATAAAGGCGCTTGTTGATTTCGAGCTGCAGACTATGACGGCGGGCAGGCGGATTCGAATACGCCTTGACGAGCTCGACTCCCTTGTACGGATCGTTGACGGCCACGCGATGCCCCGTTGATGCGAGCGTGGCGCGCACGAATTCGGTAAACGCCGGATCGCAGGTCGTGCCATCACGATCGCCAAGTACAAAATCTGCACGCGGCGATCCCTCGCCGCCCTCGCCCATTTTTCCAGCAACCGAATTCATCGAATGGCAATTGACGTGATAGACAACTCCAAAGCGGTCATGCGCGCGGTCGAGCACGCTGGAAAGCCCCTGATGGTACGGCGCGTGACACCGCTCGATGCGGCCGATGACTTCTTCGATCTTCAGTCGGCGCGCGTAGATCGCCCGTCCGTCGTCGAGCGTGCGCCAGATCAGCGCCTTGCCGATACGCGCCTTGCCACTGGGAACGTAGGCATGCGGCCATGCGCCGCCGTCAATCAAATCCAGGTCGATGTCGCCGGCATGCCGATTGGGATCAAGGTAGGTTCGCGGCGTCTGCGCGGCGAGCAAAGGTATGCCGAGCTCGGTCACAGGCCTATAAAGTTCATCGACGAAACAATCTTCGCCGTCGCGTAAATCGAATTCGGAAACGACCGCGTTGAAGTCGGCCGGAAAGCGCGTACCCGAATGCGGTGAGTCCAGCACCAATGCTGTTTGCGGCGTCTGCGGTCCGTACAGCTGATAGTTATCGTGGTTCATTGCGAAACTTTCGCAATGTCGTTCAGATGGCATGCGGACCAGCGCGCCGGCGCGATCTCGCGTAGCGCCGGGACCTCGACCGAGCAGCGCCGCATTGCGTAGGGGCAGCGAGGGTGGAAGTGGCACCCCGGCGGCGGCGCCAGCGCCGAGGGGATTTCCCCCTTGATCGGCACGAACGTGCGCCGTCTGCGATCGATGCGCGGCACTTCGGCCAGCAACGCAATGGTGTACGGATGATTGGCACGCGCAAACAATGCTTCGGTCGTCGCGATTTCGACCACGCGCCCGAGGTACATCACGACGACGCGGTCGGACAAATGCCGCACCACACCCAGATCGTGGCTGATGAACAGATACGTCAGCTGAAATTGATCGCGCAAATCCATGAACAGGTTCAGAACCTGTGCCTGGATCGAGACGTCGAGCGCGGCGACCGCTTCGTCGCATACCAGAAACTCGGGCTTTACCGCCAACGCCCGCGCGATCCCGATTCGCGCGCGCTGACCGCCAGAGAATTGGTGCGGGTAACGCCGCACGAATCCGGCGTCGAGCCCGACCCGTTTGAGCAACTGTGCGACGTAATCCTCGACTTGCTTGGCGTCGACCAGGCCGTGCACGCGCGGCGCCTCACCGATGATGTCTGCCACCCGCATGCGCGGATTCAACGACGCAAAAGGGTCCTGGAAAATCATCTGGATCGGGCGGCGAGCGCCGTTTATGTGCGCAACCGGATCGCCGCGATACAGCACCGCGCCATCGCTCGGGCTGTACAGGCCGCACGCGACTCGACCCAGCGTCGATTTGCCGCAACCCGATTCGCCGACCAGCCCAACCACTTCACGTTCGTTGACGCTGAAGCTGACCTTATCGACCGCATGCACCGTATGTTCATGGACCCGCGCACCCATCGTGCGCGCGAGCCTCTCGACCGCATCGAGCCGTTTTGAAAAGCGCTTCGAAGTCGCTTTGAATTCAAGCAGCGCGCTCATTGACTTCATCCATTTGCAGCAGCGGAAAATGGCATCGCAGATCCTGTCGATCGATACGCGTGATGGCCGGCATCATTTCGCACGGCAAGGCTGCGCGTGGGCAGCGTTGACGGAAAGCGCAGCCGGAACCCAGCGTCTTCACTGACGGTGTCGAGCCACTGATCTGACGCAGCCGTTGGCCTGGAGCGGTGGCCGCCGGCACCGAGTCGAGCAGGCCGCGCGTGTACGGGTGCCGTGGATTCTCCAGAACATCGTCTGCCGGGCCAGTCTCGACAATGCGTCCGGCGTACATCACCGCGATGCGATCTGCGAGGCCAGCAACGACTGCCAGGTCATGCGTGATCCACACCAGCGCAGTGCCCGATTCGCGCACCAGCTTTTGCATTTCGTACAGGATCTGGCCCTGCACGGTAACGTCGAGCGCGGTGGTCGGCTCATCGGCAATGATCAGGTCCGGGCTGTGCAGCATTGCGATGGCGATTGCAACGCGCT
>JACCYC010000356.1 GCA_013696665.1 Burkholderiaceae bacterium
CCGACGCTGCGGGCCGCGACCAATCGGCCAGCGGATTCGGCGACTGCACCGACCATCGCACGCGATTCTTCCCGTCGACATAGGCCAGATGCAGCAGCTCGGGCTTTGACATCATCAACTCCCGACCAGTCGACGCGAAACGGCTGTCGTTGTATTTCGCATCGCCGATCTCGAGTGAAATGCTGGTGATCGCTTCGGTCATTGCCTGCAACCGCAACGAGAACGATTGGGCAAGGGTATCGACGTCGCGCGTCAGGGCATCGCTTTGCATCGCGCGATCCTCCTTGATCAGCAGATACGCAAGCCCGGCGATCGCCGCTGCCAGCAGCAGGATCGCCAGCAGGTGCGCATAGCGACCGACGTCGAAACGAGTCTTTGCGCGCGCCATTGGATCGAACGCGAGCAAGACGGCATTTGCCGGTTGTGTCGAATTTTCGGGCATTGCGCTTTGCGGATCCGCGTGCAATCGATGCAGCTCTCGCGCCTATTATGGACAGGCGTTTGCCTGAGCAAGCAAATTCGGTATTAAACGTTAAGCCACGTGTAAGCCACGTGGGTTTCATATTATGGAAACACGAACCGCTATTTGAAAATAGCGACGTGGCTGGTATCGTCGCGAAAACGACAGGAGACAACATGTCCGCAATGTTCGATCAGGCGGCTAACGATCCCGACGCGGCCGAAACCGCCGAATGGATTGACGCACTCGAAACAGTAATTGAGCGCGAGGGGCCGCAGCGCGCGCACTTTCTTCTCGAAGCCTTGACCGACAAAGCGCGCCGCTCTGGAACACATCTTCCGTATTCGGCCAACACTGCTTACATCAATACGATACCGCCGCATCTGGAAGAGCCGTCGCCGGGCGACGCCGCGATCGAGGAGCGCATTCGCTCTTTCAACCGCTGGAATGCGATGGCCATTGTTGTGCGCGCCAATCGCGGCGAGGGCGAGCTCGGCGGACACATTGCGAGTTACGCGTCGTCGAGCACGCTGATGGAAGTGGGGTTCAATCACTTCTGGCGTGCACCGGCCGGGGAATTCGGAGGCGACCTGATTTACTTTCAGGGCCACTGTGCCGCGGGGGTTTATGCGCGCGCCTTCCTGGAAGGCCGTCTCACCGAAGACCAGTTAAACAATTTTCGGCGCGACGTGGACAAGAAAGGCGTCACGTCGTACCCGCACCCGAAGCTGATGCCAGACTTCTGGCAGTTTCCTACGGTCTCAATGGGACTGGGCCCGATACAAGGCATCTATCAGGCGCGGTTCCTCAAGTACCTGCATGCGCGCGGCATCGTGAACACCGAAGGACGCAAGGTGTGGGTGTTCTGCGGAGATGGCGAGATGGATGAACCCGAATCGCTCGGTGCGATCGGGCTGGCCGCACGTGAGAAGCTCGACAACCTTATCTTCGTCGTCAACTGCAACCTGCAACGGCTCGATGGTCCGGTGCGCGGTAACGGCAAGATCATCCAAGAGCTCGAGGGGACTTTCCGCGGCGCCGGCTGGAACGTGTTGAAGATCATCTGGGGCTCGTACTGGGATCCCCTGCTGGCGCGCGATCATGAAGGACGCTTGCTGAAGGTGATGGAAGACACCGTCGACGGTGAGTACCAGAACTTTAAGGCCAACGACGGCGCGTTCGTGCGCAAGAATTTTTTCGGCAAGGACCCAAAGCTGCTCGAAATGGTCTCCCGCATGAGTGACGACGATATATGGCGGCTGAACCGGGGCGGTCATGATCCGCACAAGATCTATGCGGCTTATGCAGCCGCTACGACGCACACCGGGCAGCCGACCGTTGTCTTGGCCAAGACCGTAAAGGGTTACGGCATGGGCAAGGTCGGGGAAGGCAAGAATCCAACCCATCAGCTGAAGAAATTGGACGATGCTGCGATCCGTGAATTCCGCGATCGATTCGCGATACCGGTTCCGGACGACAAGCTTGAAGGAGTTCCGTTTTTCCGGCCGGCCGATGATTCGGCCGAGATGAAATATCTGCTGGAACGTCGACGCGAGCTGGGCGGCTTTTTGCCGCAGCGGCGTCGCAACGCCGACGAAAAGATTGGCGCGCCCGGGCTTGATGCTTTCCAGGCCGTGCTGGATCCGACGTCAGAAGGGCGAGAAATTTCCACCACGCAAGCGTTTGTACGATCGCTGACTCAGCTGGTGCGCGACAAGAACATGGGTCCCCGCGTGGTGCCGATCATTCCCGATGAGGCGCGCACGTTCGGTATGGAGGGCATGTTCCGCCAGCTGGGCATCTACTCGTCACAGGGCCAGCTGTACGAGCCCGTTGACAAGGACCAGGTGATGTACTACCGCGAGGACAAGAAAGGACAGATCCTCGAAGAGGGCATTAACGAGGCCGGCGCGATGAGCTCATGGATCGCTGCGGCGACGTCGTATTCGACCAACAATCGAATCATGGTGCCGTTCTACATTTTTTATTCTATGTTCGGCTTTCAGCGCATCGGCGATCTGGCGTGGGCTGCGGGTGATATGCAGGCGCGCGGATTTTTGCTCGGCGCGACGGCCGGTCGCACGACGCTAAATGGAGAAGGACTGCAGCATCAGGACGGACACTCGCATCTGATGAGCTCCACGATTCCGAACTGCATCAGTTACGACCCGACCTTTGCACATGAAGTCGCGGTGATCATTCAGCACGGGCTCAAGCGGATGGTCGAGAACCAGGAGAACGTGTGGTACTACATCACGTTGATGAATGAGAATTATCCGCAACCGGGGCTGAAGAAGGGCCAGGAAGATGGAATTCTGAAAGGCATGTATCGCCTGCGGGAAGGTCCGGCCGGAAGCGGTACGGGCAAATCGATTCCGCGCGTGCAGCTGCTCGGCAGCGGCACCATATTGCGCGAAGCCATCGCCGCGGCCGAAATGTTGGAAGCCGATTGGGGCATCGCAGGCGATGTATGGAGCGTCACAAGCTTCACCGAGCTTCGCCGCGAGGGGATCGACATCGAGCGCTGGAATTTGCTGCACCCGAATGAGAAGCCGCGCAAACCCTACGTGACTGAGCAGTTGGAGAAGACAGCAGGTCCCATCGTAGCCACGTCCGACTACATGCGCCTGTTTGCGGACCAGATCCGTGCGTTCGTACCGCGTGGTCGGGACTATCGAGTACTGGGTACCGATGGCTTCGGGCGGTCGGACACTCGCGCCAAGCTGCGGGAATTTTTTGAGGTCGACCGTCGTTACGTTGCGGTCTCGGCATTGCGCGCGCTGGCCGATGAAGGCGTAGTCCCGGCAGCGAGGGTTGCCGAGGCGATCAAGAAGTATGGGATCAACGTCGACAAGCCCAATCCGGTGACGGTGTAGCAGCATGACGCAACAAATCGAAGTGGCAGTTCCGGATATCGGCGACTTTAAAGAGGTCGAAGTCATCGAATTATTGGCGAAGCCCGGTGACGTGGTCGCGAAGGATCAGTCGCTCGTGACCGTAGAAAGCGACAAGGCTTCGA
>JACCYC010000376.1 GCA_013696665.1 Burkholderiaceae bacterium
TCGACGCGGGGTGAATCACCAGCGATTTTGCATCGCCTACATTTGCAAGATGTGAGAAAACGCGCAGCGCCTCGACAAAGGCGCGCCCCGATTGCCGGCTGCCCTTCAGATCGAAGCTGAAGACCGCCCCACACCCGCGCGGCAGTAACACTTTTGCCAGCGCGTAGTCCGGGTGCGATTCGAGCTCCGGGTAAGCGACCGATTGCACTTGCCGATGCGCAGCCAGAAACGCAACGACTTTTCGTGTGTTCTCGACGTGACGTTGCATTCTCAAAGGCAGTGTCTCAAGGCCCTGCAGCAAAAAGAACGCAGTGTGCGGGCTCATGCACGCGCCGAAGTCGCGCAATCCTTCGCGTCGAGCGCGCAGCAGGAATGCTGCAACCGTGCTTTCGTCGGCGAAGTTCATGCCGTGAAAGCCTTCATACGGCTCGGTCAACGTCTCGAACTTGCCGCTGAGTGACCAATCAAACGTGCCGCCGTCGACCAGCACCCCGCCGATGGCGATACCGTGCCCGCCAATGAACTTTGTTGCTGAGTGATAGACGAGATCGGCGCCGTGATCGAACGGTTTCATCAGGTACGGCGTGGTGAAAGTCGAATCGACCAGCAGCGGCAACGCTTGTTCGTGCGCGATCGCGCTCACTGCAGGAATGTCCAGAACGTCGAGCCCCGGGTTACCCAGCGTCTCGCCGAACAACAGGCGCGTGGTCGGACGAATTGCGGAGCGCCATGCGGCTAGGTCCCGGGGGTCGACGAAGGTCGTCTCGATTCCAAAGCGCGCCAGCGTGAAACCGAGCAGGTTGTGCGAGCCGCCGTACAGCGCACGGCTCGCGACGATATGCGACCCCGCGCCCATCAGCGTCACGATCGCCAGGTGGAGTGCCGCCTGGCCGCTCGCAGTGGCGATGGCGCCGACTCCTTTTTCCAGCGCGGCGATGCGCTCCTCGAACACGGCAACTGTTGGGTTCGAGATGCGTGAATACACGTGACCTGCGCGCTCCATGTTGAACAACGCGGCTGCGTGATCGGAGTTTTCGAAGACGTACGAGGCCGTCGCGTAGATCGGCACCGCCCGGCTGCCGGTTGCAGGATCCGGCGGCTGACCCGCATGCAACGCCAGTGTGTCGAAGCCGGGGTAACGGATGGTCATGGTCGTGGATGATCAAGGCGAAAGCCGCGATCATGCATCACGTTTGCGTACACTCGGCGAGCATGGATACGAGAGCAATTTTTCATCCCCCGGTCGAGCCCTACGACTCGGGCATGCTTGCCCTAGATGACGTGCATACGATGTATTGGGAAACGTCGGGCAATCCTGCTGGAGCGCCTGTGGTGTTCGTGCACGGGGGCCCGGGTGGAGGCTGTTCGGCCGAGCACCGGCGCTTTTTCGATCCGGATTTTTTTCGCATCGTGCTGTTTGACCAGCGCGGCGCTGGTGCGTCGACGCCCGTCGGTGACGCGTTCAACAACACCACGCAACATCTGATCGGCGACATGGAGTTGTTGCGGAAGTATCTCGAGATCGATCGCTGGCTGATCTTTGGAGGTTCCTGGGGCAGCACGCTCGGTCTTGCCTACGGCCAGGCGCATCCGGAGCGTTGTTCGGGATTCGTGCTGCGCGGGATTTTTCTTGGACGTCAGAGCGAGATCGACTGGTTCCTGTATGGCTTGCGCGCGGTATTTCCGGAAGCGTGGCATCGATTCGCGAGCATGTTGCCTCCGGCGGAGCGCAAGGACCTGTTGCGGGGTTATGTGAAGCGGCTGTTCGATCCGGATCCGCGGGTCTATCTACCCTTTGCCCGCGCGTGGAGCGAATACGAGGGGTCGTGCTCAACGTTGCTGCCCAACCCGGAGCTGGTACGCCATTTCGCTGATGAAGCGCTGGGGCTTGCGCGCATGGAAGCGCATTACTTTGCACACCAGTGTTTTCTAGCCCCCAATGCGCTACTCAACAGCCTTTACCGCATCCGTCACATCCCGGCTTCGATCGTGCAGGCTCGTTACGACATGGTGTGCCCGATCGTCAACGCCGACGAACTGGCACGTGCCTGGCCCACTGCGAAGTACACGATCGTTCCGGATGCCGGTCATTCAGTGTGGGAGCCGTCGGTCAGCGCGGCTGTTGTGGCAGAAGTCGAGCGCATGAAGCTGCATCTTGTGGGGTAGCGGCACTTACTTTGCCGCTTGTTCGTTCGCTCGCAGCGGTCTACGATCATTTGCATCGCCGCCTTCGCGACGGGAGAAATCATGAAAGTTGCCGACATACTTCGCGTCAAGGGCACTGCGCTTTACACCGTCACGCCGGATGCATCGCTTAGAGATGCGATAAACCTGATGGCCGAAATGGATATTGGCTCCGCGGTCGTAATGGAGTTTGGCCAGTTGGCGGGCATGTTGACCTTCCGCGAAGTCATCAATCGGCTACATCAAAACGGGGGGGCCGTTGGCGATGTGTCGACACGAGCCGCGATGGATCCCTCACCGCTCACGGTGACCTCGGATACGGACATCATGGAAGTGCGTCGCCTTATGCTCGAACGCCACGCGCGCTACCTGCCGGTGATGGATGGACGAACGCTTGCGGGCGTCATTTCCTTTTACGACGTGGCCAGAGCGGTGCTGGAAGAGCAAAGCTTCGAGAACAGAATGCTGAAGGCGTACATCGGCGATTATCACGAGCCTGAGGAGGCACGCAGCTGAGCGTGGCGACTCCGGAAGCGGGCAGCGACTCCTCGCCGGGTCACGAGTCACGTCCGCTCCCGAATGACTTTCGCATCGCCGTAGTCGGCGCTGGCATCGCGGGGCTGGCATGCGCGCGTCAGCTGGCATCGCGCGGCGGCAAGGTCACGGTGTTCGAGCAGGCACGACGGCCAGGCGGACGCGCCGGCACGCTTCGAACCGAATCCGGCAATTTCGACCACGGCGCAAAATACTTCACAGTGCAAAGCCACGGGTTCGAACGCGTTGTTGCGCAGTGGCTACAGCAAGGTACCGTCAAACGTTGGGACGGACGTGTGATCTCGATTGACGGTGGAAAGACAGAAGACAAGACGGCATCTGCAACGCGCTACGTCGGCACTGACGGCATGATTTCGATCGCGCGTCACCTTGCCGAAGGACTTGACCTGCGCCTTGATACGCGCATCGGTTCGCTGGTGCAGACTGGCTCGCGCTGGTCCTTGCTCGACGAAACCGAACGCACGCCGACACCGGGCGGCTTTGATGCCGTGGTGGTGGCGATGCCGTCAATTCAGGCAGCGCAACTGGCCGGTGTTACGCCCGCGTTGGTGCCTAGCTTGAGAATGGTTGAATGGCGGCCGTGTTGGTCGGCGATGTTGACGCTGCAGGTTGCGAGCGGTTTTGATTTCGCGGGCGCGTTCGTCGAGGACCACGCATCGCTCGCGTGGGCCGCGCGGGAGATCGACGCTGCAGGCGCCGAACATTGGGTTTTGCATGCAACGGCGGGCTGGTCGGGCTCGCATCTGAACATGCCCAGTGATGACGTGGCCGCGCTGCTGGCGCAGGCGCTTGCCGAGCGCTTCAATTTTGGGTTCCGGCCGGCGTTTGTCGCTGCGCATCGCTGGCTGTACGCAACTCCAGTGCGACCGCTGATGGAGCGATATATGTGGGATGCCGCTTCGCGCGTTGGAGCCGTGGGTGATTGGTGCCAGGGTCCGAGATTGGAGGGCGCCTATCTGTCCGGAGATGGTCTTGGCGCGGCGCTACTTTGAGCGGCGCTTCCACTGGATCGCAGCTGGCTCTGCTGCGCCAGCGTCGATTTGCACCGCTCTTCTGGGTTCAGTTCCTCGGCGCCGCCAACGATAACGTCTTCAAGTTTGCGTTCACGCTGCTCGCGACTTATGCCGCCGCGCAGTGGGGCGGCCTCGACCCGCGCTATGCCGGCTTCGCGATTGGCGCGCTTTTCATTGCTCCGTTTGTAATCCTTTCCGCGACCGCCGGCCAACTCGCTGACAAACGAGAAAAATCGTGGCTGATCCGACGCCTGAAAGACGCCGAGATCTTCGTCATGTCGGTCGCTGCGATTGGGTTGATCCTGCAGTGGTGGGTGGCCGTCTATGCCGCAGTTCTGCTGATCGGGCTGCAGGCGACCGTGTTCGGCCCGGTCAAGTATTCGTATCTGCCGCAGCATTTAAACCCGGCTGAACTGACCGGTGGCAATGCGCTGATCGAGATGGGTACGTTTGTCGCAATCCTGCTGGGAACGATCGCCGCTGGCGTGCTTTTGAACACATTTACCGACGGCGCTGCGGCCGTCGCTGCGGCGGTTTTGGGGCTTGCCATTTTGGGTCGGATTGCAGCGCAGTTCATCCCGGCGTCGCCGGCGGCCGATGCCGGGTTGCGCATCAACTGGAATCCATTGTCTGAAACGTGGGCGAATCTGAAGATCGCTCATCGTGACCGGGCAGTGTTCAACTCGTTGCTCGGCATCTCGTGGCTCTGGTTTTTTGGTTCGATTTTTCTTACCAGCCTGGCGCCGTTCGCGCGCGACAATCTGGGCGGCAATGAAACGGTCGTCACCTTCTTGCTCGCCGTGTTTTCGATCGGCATCGGTGCCGGCGCCCTGCTGACCGAGCGTCTGTCCGGACGCAAGGTCGAGATCGGGTTGGTGCCGCTGGGTTCGATCGGCATGAGCCTGTTCGCCGCCGATTTGTACTTCGCAGCGCGCGGTGTTGCGCCAATGAAGTCCGGCAGCGTGCTGCAATTTCTTGCGCTTGAGGGTGCGTGGCGCATCGTCGCCGGCCTCGCGCTGCTGTCGGCGTTTGCCGGTTTGTACTCAGTGCCACTTTACGCGTTGATACAGACGCGTGCGCAGAAAACTCATGTTGCCCGCATTGTTGCTGCCAACAATATTCTGAACGCGCTGTTCATCGTCGTGGCGTCGATAATGGCCGCAGCATTGCTCGGCGCGGGACTGACGATCCCGCAACTGTTCTTGGTTGCAGCCATCATGAACGCCGCCGTGGCCACCTATATATATCGTCTGGTGCCCGAATTCCTGTTGCGTTTCCTCGCGTGGGTTCTGTCGCACGTTCTGTATCGGGTCCACTCGATTGGCACCGATCGGCTGCCGGATTCCGGTCCCGCAATCCTGGTTTGCAACCATGTGA
>JACCYC010000006.1 GCA_013696665.1 Burkholderiaceae bacterium
ACGCTTTCCCAATCTGCGAATTATGGGAAAAGTCGGGTCGTCTTTTGCCAATCTGTATACGGTGGCTCGAGAAAGTCCGAGCCGGCGTGCAGCGCTTGCAACACTGATTGCAAGCACCGCCATTTCACGTGCGTAGGTTTCCATTGCCGTGCTCCGAAAGCGCGGCGCGGATGACAAGGTTGGGTATCCGCGTCGCCTGCCAAGACACCCCTCGACAAACGTCGAGGAGAACTAGTCAGTGGCTGAGCGAGTAGCGGGGCGGGCGGTGTTGGCAGCGCAGGTTAACGGAGCGAAAGGCTGCGACTGCAGGTCGCACAAGCGTGAAGCGTAGCCGGCGCAATCGTAAATGGTTCGCTAGCTCAGATACTCCAACCGTAAAGATTGAAATGAGACACGCCAGCTGCGCAGCGATAAGTCCTCCGATTAGAAGGCCGATCAGAATCGAACCGCCCGTAACCAGTGAGTAAAAGGTGCCGCAAAGTACTCCGCCAAGAATTACAGCGACCATGCAAAACGCAAACACCTTTCCGCAGGCAATACGCGAATTAATGCGATTTGCGCGAAAAAACGTCTCGGCCTTACAACCGAGATTCCTCATATCGAGCCTGGGCGCCGTGAACTGTTTCATGCGGCTTCACGGTATCAAAGAAAGTCGCGCGAGAAAAGATGCGAAGGGACCGTATTCGACGCTGGGGTCTCATAGAGAGTAAGTATGTGTATATCGCGCACCGTCTACGCGCGGGAAACCCAAGGGCCGCGCGGCTCGGGACGACGCTTGTGGTGGACGCCGCCTCCACCAAATGCTTTTTATAATCAGACAATTAGCAATAATTGGACGGACAACCCGCACCGCAACCCACGCCGTGGAGCACCACACCTCCCCGTCCGTCGCCGCCTAAGTCCGCCGTAACCTGTCGCAGGCGATGCCCAGGGCCGCGCTCGATCACGGCCTGGAGTAGCTCGTCTCGCTCTGTGCTGCGCAAGTCTGGGTGTTAGCCGCCGCACCCAGTTGCTACCCCCAATACCGCAACTTGCCGTGCTCCACTCGAGCCGCCGCCGGGAAGCAGACCCCTCAGGATGTCAGCAGCCGACCGCGACGCGTGGGCGTAGAGGAATCGGCATGGACGAGTGGCAGGAAAGCAGTGCGCGCAATGGAAACGCAGACTAGGAAAAATGCACGTAGGAAGCACACATCCGTCAGCCGTGCAATACGATCCGCTCGCCACTTCGCTCGATCTTCAAGCGGCCTAGCGCGGCCAGAGATTCCACGATGTCGGGCAGCCGCTTCTTCCATGCACCGCGCCCGGTAAAGTGCTCGGCAAGTTGATCCAGATCGAGCGGGCGCCCTGCGAACTTCAGCGTATCAGCCACAACACGTAACTGCTCCGGCAAACTGGCTGGCCACGCCGCGCGCTTGGCCATCGTGTGGACTGCGATCAGAAACTCGTCCTCGGGTCTCAGCCTGGGTAGGCGCGGCCTGAGCGACTTGAAAAGCTGCGCAACCAACTATGTCGGACGTTGAGTACCGCTTAAACCAGACACTCGCGGCTTGCGCGAACGCTTACGCTTGCCGGCTTGGTCAACGACGTCGTGTTGGCCTACTACGGGTGATTCACGCTAGAAATGCCGCCGAGCAACTCGATCAGTCGGCTGTCGTTTGCGTGCGATTCATGCACGAGCCTGGGCGCGAAGCTGGCTGCGATCTGCGCAAAGCTCGCGCTGCCGGATCCAAGAGCCGCCACCATGCACTTGCGGCACTGGCGCCGGCCGTTCGTACTTCCCGAGATGCGCTGTATCAACCCTGCGACTCGTGACGGCTGCCCTGCACCCGCGCGTCGGTCTCCTCTCCGTTGCTCGAATGTGGCGGCGGCTGCTGGACCCTCCGAATGGCGTCAAGCAGCGGCTCCAATCGAGGATGTCGAAGCAGGTACATTGTGTTGCCCATTGTCGACGCGAACGCGGCGGGGATGGGCTTAACGAGGACCAGCGTGTCACCGAGCTGACTCAGCAGCGCCTCGGGCGAATGCTCGTAAGCGCGTTCGTGGCGCCGACCTGCGTGGGCCGTATGGAACTTGCGTTCGTACGAAAAATCCTCTAGTGAATCGCCGAGCATGACTGCGGCCCACAACGCATACACATCGAAGTCGCAGGCGTAATTCATCATGTCGGTGGTAAACCCGCCCGGGGGGCGGACGTTCATCTCGAGCGCGACATATGAGCCGTCGGGACGCGCGAAGAATTCGAGGTGGAAGAAGCGCCGGCGCAGGGCAAACGCTGCGAGCGC
>JACCYC010000045.1 GCA_013696665.1 Burkholderiaceae bacterium
CCTGCGCCGAGCCACGCAGTACCGCATCGCCGGCCGGGTGACCGCGTCGGTCGTTGTAGCGCTTGAAGTGATCGAGATCGATCATCACCAGCGTCAACGGGTCGCCACTGCGGTGTGCGCGAGAAAATTCCACCGGCAGCACATCCTCGAGCCCGCGCCGGTTGATCGCGCCGGTCAACGGGTCCTCACGCGCGATCTGTTGTACACGGTGAAGCACTGCCTGATTCTCTTTCAGTGTGCGCAGTGTCAGCAGCACCGACAAAAGCGCGAGTCCAAATGTGACCACCGAAAAACCAATCAAGGCATAGCGCGCCACTAGATTTAAATGGTCGGCGCGGTGCGCGGCGGCAAGGGTGCGCAACCGAACCGCGCTGACCAGCTCGGCCAGTGCGTTCTCGAACGATTCTGAACGTTGCTGAGACAGCGCAACCATCTCGCGTGCGGTGTCCAGTCCGGCGCCTTCGCGACGACTGGCGTCCAGCAGCAGCGTGTTCACGTTGCCTACCTCTGCCAGCCGGCGCTTAAGCTCGGTCAGCTGGGCCTGATCGTCGGCAGACAACCGAAAATTCTGAATCTCATCAAGCTTGGCGGCCAGACCGGTCATAGCTCCTTCAAGTGCCGCGATGTCGGGGGTCGGTGACAGACTCGGAGTCTGAGTAGGCGGCCGTGCCACGCGCGCCTGCCAGTTGCGCAGTTCTGCACTGGAGTGCTTTATGTCTAGCGCGAGCTGCGAAAGTGCGAGCGCCTCCTCATAACTCTTACGCATCTCATCGTCTACCGCCAGCGACTCGATTGCGAGCAGGACGCCGCCAATCATCAACGCCACCGCCAGAGTTACGACCGCCGCGGGTCGGATGGTGCCGCAATTTCGAAGTAGTCGCCGCGGCAGGAATGACAAATTCGGCCGCGATTTTGGCACCGCCATTCGCTCGCGCGATATCGAGCTGAAGACCGACCCTATCCCCACGTTACATCCGCGCCCTTTTTTTGAGCCGCACGCAGCATTTCGATCAGCGGGAATGCACGCTGGCTGAACGTCACTCCACGCGCACCCGATGCGCCTGTTTTCTCATCTGCGCTTGCTGCAGGCGCTGATTTTTGATGCTCTTTTTCCTGCTCGACCGCCGCGTTTAAACGCTGCAGCGCGTCGGCCCCCTGCTCGGCTGTGATAACGCCGCGCGCCGACTCGGGCCGGCCAATGATTTCGAAGATCCGGCGTGCGTTTTCGGCAAACATCGTGATCTCGGCCGCAGCCTTTGAACGAAAAACAACCAGTGCCATTTAGATGATCCTCCGGGGTCGCATTGTAGGAGCCCTCTATACTGCAGTGATCCCACAATGGAGCCATCGTGATGGGCAAAGGCGATCTTCGTACACGGCGCGGCAAGATTTATAACGGTAGTCACGGCAAAAAGCTGCCCGGTAGAGTTAAAAAAGCCGCGCCGGTCACACGGACCCAGGCCGCGCCTCCGGCGCGCGGCGGCCGGGCTCGCTAGTCACTTCTGCGTGTCGCCGCGCTGACGGCGCGGGCGAATTGGGTCGTTTGTCGGGTGGTGCCTGCCTTCTGGTCTTGATTTCGATTGCCGCGATTGCGTGCAACCCGACATTTAACTGGAGGCAGTTCTCTTCGACCGACGGTTTCACGATCCTGTTGCCCGCTCGGCCGCAAACGGTTGTGCGAGATGTCATGATGCCGGGAGGGACCGTGCAGATGCAGATGACTTCCACCGGCATCGGCGCTACGCTTTTCGCGGTGGGAACGGCTCGACTGCCGTCTTCGTTGAGCGGCGACGCGGCCACGCGGCAACAGGTGCTGGACTTCTTGCGTGACGGGCTCGTGCGGAACGTGAGCGGAGGCAGGGTCAAGGTCTCACGGGCGGCGCTGGCGGTGCCTCCGAACGATGCGCGCAGAGTTCTGGCGGGCGAGTCGATCGAGGCGGTGGGTGTAGGCTCAAATGGTCGTGCGGTGCGCCTTGCTGCGCGCCTGTTCATTGTGGATGATCGGCTTTTTCAGGTAACGGCGTTGGGTGCGGAAGGGGAAATCACGCCCGATACGCTGGATACTTTTTTTAGTTCATTTCAACTCATATAGTTAAGTGGCTCCGGGAGGGCCCATGACACTCGATAACGTAACTGAGACCGAGCCGGTCAAGCGCGCGCAACGTGGGCGACGCGTTCTGGTGGCCGACGACAACAAGGATTCCGCTGAAAGTCTTGCGATGCTGTTAACGATCGATGGCAATGAAGTGCGCACGGCCTCCGACGGCCTCGCGGCGGTAGACGCGGTGTCGGGATTTGCTCCGGACTTCGTCGTACTCGATATCGGCATGCCCAGGATGAATGGTTACGATGCCGCGCGTGAGATTCGCAGGCGCGCATCCAACAAAAACATCGTCTTGATTGCGCTGACCGGGTGGGGGCAGGACAACATAAAACGTCAGTGCGACGAAGCGGGATTCGACGGACATTTGGTCAAGCCAGCCGACTATTCGGCGCTCAAACAATTGATGGCGAACCTACCGACTGCCTGTTCTTCTTGAACGACGCGCGAGGGCAGGCTAGCAACCTCAGTTGCGCGTGACTGGCTGCTCTTCAAGAGCCCGCTTGAATTC
>JACCYC010000081.1 GCA_013696665.1 Burkholderiaceae bacterium
GAGCGCCGCGCGCGGTGGGGCGATGCGGTGCCTGACGGCTTCGTCCGCGTTTCGGTCGGCTGCGAGCCGAGCGAAGTGTTGATCAATGAGGTCGAGCGCGCTCTCGATGTCGCTTAGCTGAGTTCAGGCGAAGCGGATCACATTGGCTGCCGCGTCGTCTTCGTCGCCGCACGGTGGCTCATCGAAAGCGACATCACCGTCGACATCGGGGCGTCCGCTTGCGCGCAGCGATGCGAAGTCAAACAGGTTCGAGTCCATCAAGTGCGACGGCGCAACCCGCGCCAGCGCATTGAAGGTATTTTCTACTCGGCCTGGAAAGCGTTTCTGCCAGTCGATCAGCATGCGTTTTATTTCCTGCCGCTTCAGATTGACCTGCGATCCGCACAGGTTGCAGGGAATGATCGGAAAGGCGTTGAGGTCGGCGTAACGCACCAGGTCGGCTTCTTCGACGAACGCCAGCGGTCGAATCACGACATGCCTGCCATCGTCGGACACGAGTTTCGGTGGCATCGCCTTCAAGCGGCCGCCATAGAACAGATTCAGAAAGAAGGTACCGAGGATATCGTCGCGATGATGGCCGAGCGCAATCTTGGTGGCCCCTAACTCCGTGGCGACGCGATACAAAATGCCACGGCGCAGCCGCGAGCACAGCGAACACATCGTCTTGCCTTCGGCAATCACGCGCTTGACGATCGCGTACGTGTCCTGTGCTTCGATGTGAAACGGCACGCCCTTGGATCTCAAATATTCGGGCAGAACGTGCTCCGGAAAATCGGGCTGCTTCTGATCGAGGTTGACCGCGATGATGTCGAAGTCGATCGGCGCACGCTCTCGCAACAGCAACAGTATTTCGAGCAGGCCGTAGCTGTCCTTGCCGCCTGACAGACAGACCATCACCTTATCGCCGGCCTCGATCATGTTGAACTGCGTGATGGCCTGGCCGCTATGGCGCAACAGCCGCCTCTCGAGCTTGTTATTTTCAAAGGCCAGTTTTTGTGCGCGAGCCACTGGCGCGTGTTTGTGAAGCGCGCTCATGCCCCCGCCTTGAATCGCACGACCTCGACGCCGACGGCGTCTACGTCTTCGTAGACATCCGGCTTTTCGCTGGAGATGCGCACAGCGCGCACCGCGGGGTGCGCAAGCAACGCCTGCGCGACATCGTCAATCAACGTTTCCTGCAGATTGATGTGCCCCTGGCCGATGCGCCGCTGGATCGCAACGCGAACGAAGTCATAGTCGACGACCTCTTGAATACGGTCCGCGCGCGGGGTGCAAAATTCGAGAGGAATAAAGACGTCGATGTTGAAAACGACGTGCTGCGCGCCATTGCGCTCATGGGCATGCACGCCGATATTCGCGTCGACCACATAGTTGCGAAGAAAAACGCGCCGACAACCGGCAAGCCGGGGATCGAGCAGCGCGCTGATCACTTGCTGCCTTCCGCTAGCACGCTGGGCTCGGTCGTAAACATTACATCGCGCGAACTCGGAACCAGGTGCTGGCCGCCATCGACGAGCAGCACAGTTCCGGTGATAGCGACAGCGTTGGCTAGAAACACGGCGGCCTGAGCAATGTCGGCTGCAGTGCTCGAGCGGCCAAGCGGCGTTGCTTGGTGGGCCGACGCAAAATTTTCCTGGCTCTGCAGATTCGACGCAAGTGTTATCCCCGGCGCAATTCCGACCACTCTGACTTTTGGAGCCAACGCAATGGCCAATAGTGTGGTCGCTTCGTTCAGTGCAGCCTTCGACAGCGTGTATGACAAAAAATCCGGATTTGGATTCACAAGCTTCTGGTCGAGCAGGTTGATCACGACGCCGCGCTCGTCGTCCGCCAGGTGCCGGTGCAGCGAGCGCGCCAGCAGCACTGGTGCCGCGGCGTTGGTTCGCATAGCCCGCATCAGATGATCGCCACTGAAGCGCGCAACATTGTCGTACTCGAAAAGCGATGCGTTGTTGACCACACAACTGACCGGCGCAAGTTCGTTCGCGCATTCCGGCAGCAGGCTCAATACGCCGGGCTCAACCGCAAGATCACGATTGACAGCGATCGCGCGGCGTCCCAGTGCTTTGATCTGGGCCACCGTGTCCAAGGCGTCGTCGCGCGAGGTCGCATAGTGCACGGCGACATCCCAGCCATCGCGCGCCAGCGCCAGCGAAATCTCCCGTCCGATACGGCGCGCGCCGCCCGTGACCAGCGCAACTCGGTTTGTTGATTCAGGCATTGAGGAGATCGCAAGCAGCGAGCTGCGAGAGGTTGGGCAGTTTACCGGCAGTACCATCGGCGCATGCACGCAACCGCCTTATCGGCCAACGGACCGTCGCGATTATCAATGCCATCGCCGGGCCCGGACGCTATCGAACACAGTGAGCGCGTAGCGGCACTGGTTGCAGCCGATATCGAGCGCGCGGGTGGCTGGATTCCATTTGATGCGTATCTGCAGCGGGTTCTGTACGAACCACAGCTTGGTTACTACGCTTCGGGTACCCGCAAGTTTGGTAAGGCTTCTGCCGGTGGCGACTTTGTCACCGCGCCCGAAATATCGCCGCTGTTTGCGCAAGCGCTGGCGGAGCAGCTGACGCAATTGTTTCAGCAGGTACCCGCGCGCATCGTTGAGTTCGGTGCCGGTTCCGGGGTGCTTGCTCGTGATCTGTTGGCTGCGCTAGCGCACCG
>JACCYC010000128.1 GCA_013696665.1 Burkholderiaceae bacterium
CGGCCAATGTCGTACCTTCGGAAATGATGCGGCTGAACACGTCCACACCAGCGACTCCTCAGGCGCAGCAAAACCCGCTTGGGCTCGCGGCGATGGACGCAGCGGGTTTTCCAAATGGCCGGCGGCCAGGTGACGATGTGGTCGACTTGACGTTGCGAGTCGCGATGGGCGCGTTGTGCGTGTTGACCGGGCCGACCGATACATTCGGCGTAGGTTGCGCGTCCGGTGCGGCTCCTTCGGGCGGGCTGCCGTTTACCGACGGCGTGCGCAGGGATGCGACCAGCTTCAGGCCGGCGTTCCCGTACTTCAACACGCCGATCCCCGGCTCGTTTAACTAAAGGGGGCGCCATGTTGAATAAGCGACACATCATTATCGCCGCAGCAACCGTCGCGTTGACCCTTGGTGTGACGGGGTGCGGTAGTTCGAACGACGACGACAACGGGACGCCGGCGGCTCCGCCTACTTCGGAAGTCCCGGCAAGCGCCAGTGCGTCGGTGGCAGCTTTCATCGCTTTTCTGCTGACGCTAGCGGCGAACGACACAGCTGAGCCGTTGGCGCTGGGAACATTTACACCCCCAGCCGACGACGTCACCGAACCGCAGGCTTTGTAATTAGACAGGCATTGGCGCTCGAACGAGCCCAATGCCTGGTCTCTGTTCTCTGTGGGCTTAAAGTTACTTGCCTACTGGTAGCTAGCGCCCGTTGCCGCGTCATCCAGAATTGTTCGGGTGAAACGCGGAGAGCGTCGGTGTGCGGATAGTGCGGCGCGAATGCCTGCGACTAATAGCCCGCAGCCGAGATCGGCGGCTGCTAGATGTAGACGCGCCCTCAGTTTGTGTCAGTCGATGATGCTACCAGCGCAGAGCTGAGCGCACCGGCGCGATTTTTACCCCTTGGCGTTACCGTGGCGGCCGAGCTGAAACACGCTATCGCGCGCAAGCTGTGGGGTTGCAGGTTGCCTTGTTGCGCGTCGGTCCACCTTTCGTAATGCAGGCTTTCGTTTTTTCCAGTTGTGGATCGGCATGACATTCGGCGCAACTCGTGGTCCACGACAGATGGCACGTGTAACGCGCCATCTTCTCGTCACTATGCGCGAGTACGTTGGTGTCGACGCCCGGTCCCCATCGCATAGGCAATCCCGCTGGATTCAGACGCTCCACTAATTTGGCGCGGGCGGCTTTTTCGTTGTATTGCGCATGGCCCGGCGTCACCGAATCCTTGACCAGTGACATCCCCACTCGCGCTGTGGGTCGAGCGCAGAGCGCTGATACAACTTTCCTTCGCGCCATTCGGAAGCTGCGCCGCCCGTCAGGCGCTCTCAGCAGCGACAGATCGCTACCGATCTGCGGCGCGGCCGGGTTTCAGGCGCCGTGATGCTGATTAACTTCGTCAAGCCTTCGCGCAGCTCCCGGGCCTGCAGGTCGAGCTTATCAAACGCCACGTACAGGATGAGCGGCGGTGCGGCATTGCTTCCCGGAGGCCGCTTTTCGACCAACCAAGCCACCATTGGCTGGGTGGGCAATGGCTGCGCAGCGGCACCCACCGGATTCCTGGTTGGCAACACGGGCGCAGGCTTGGGCCTCGGCTACAACATCAACGCAATCGATCGGCTTGCCGAATTTCATCGCGGCGTGGTTGGCTGTCGGCGCTAACATGCGCGCCAAGGTACGTGAGGAGCGGCTTGACGGCTGATGAGCGGCGCAGCGCATGACCGCGAGAAGAACGCGGCAGTAGCATTTGAACTTGCGCCGGCGCCGCTGGCCGTCAGCTTCTACGATGCGTTCCGATTCTGGCTGATGCTCGGCTTTATCAGCTTCGGCGGGCCCGCTGGGCAGATTTCGATCATGCATCACGAGCTGGTCGAGAAGCGACGCTGGATTTCAGAGCGACGCTTCCTGCATGCGCTCAATTTCTGCATGGTCCTGCCGGGGCCGGAGGCGCAGCAGCTGGCGACATACATCGGCTGGTTGATGCATCGCACCTGGGGCGGCATTGTTGCCGGAACCTTGTTTGTGCTGCCGTCGCTTGTAATCCTGATCGCGCTGTCGTGGATCTACGTTGCTCTCGGTGATCTGCCATGGGTTGCAGGCTTGTTCTATGGCATCAAGCCCGCGGTTGCTGCGATCGTCCTGCACGCGGCGTATCGCATCGGCTCCCGCGTGCTCAGGAATGGAATTCTGTGGGCCATGGCCGCAGCATCTTTCGTTGCGTTGTTCGCTTTCGACGCTCCATTTCCTGCCGTGGTCGCGAGCGCGGGCTTGATCGGTTACGTCGGAGGGCGCCTCGCGCCGGCGAAGTTTTCGATCAATGCAGCGCATACCGCTTCCGGCGCATCTTTCGGCGCGGCGATCATCGACGATGAGACGCCCAGACCCGACCACGCCCGGTTCAGCTGGATTCGCCTGAGCGCGATAGTGCTGATCGGCAGCGCGCTATGGCTGATTCCGATGTCGCTGCTGGTGGTGGTCTGCGGTTGGGATCACACGCTGACGCAGATGAGCTGGTTTTTCACGAAGGCGGCGCTGCTGACCTTTGGCGGCGCCTACGCAGTGCTCCCTTATGTTTATCAGGGCGCAGTGGTCGATTACGGATGGTTGACAACTACGCAGATGATCGACGGACTCGCGCTGGGCGAAACAACGCCGGGACCTCTGATCATGGTGGTCGCATTTGTGGGCTTCGTCGGCGCGTACGGTGACGCGATTTTCGGCGTGGATCGTCTCTTCCTCGCCGGAGCGCTGGCCGCTTCGCTGGTCACGTGGTTCACATTCCTGCCGTCGTTTCTGTTCATCCTTGCGGGGGGCCCGATGGTCGAGAGCACGCGCAAGAATCTACATCTGATGGCGCCGCTGACTTCTATCACGGCGGCTGTCGTTGGCGGCATTCTGAGCCTGACGCTGTTCTTTGGATATCACGCGCTGTGGCCAGGCGGGTTTGACCGCGCGTTCGACGGGTTCGCCGCTTTGCTAGCGCTCAGCGCTGCAACTGCGCTGTTTCGCTTCAAGTCAAATGTGATGCAGGTCATTGGCGCCTGCGCACTGATAGGTTTATTGCTGCGGCTGGCTCAGTGAGGGTGCCGCTGGCGCTTCTACTTGGAAGTAAAAGGGTCGAGCCGTCCCAATCCGCTGGCGGCGGATCCGCTGCATAGGTCGCGGCGCGCTGCAGATGTAGCGTGTAGAGCGTGAACTCAGGGAATTCGGCTTCCAGCGCTGCAAACAGAGCGTGCGCGATGCCCGCGACCTGGCAAGATAAATTCCGGCGAGTGCCGTGCGGAAAACAAGAGTACCGAGCCTGCCGGCGCGTGCCGCGATAATGAGCCGTGAACGAGCACGCAGCCCGCGAAGTTGTGTTGATCCGCGCCATCGAGAGCGCCGATAGCGAGCGCGCGATTTTCACCAACGATGATCGTGCTTATGCCGGCAGGGCGGCTGCCGAGCTTGCGCGATGGCAGGCAACGGAACGCCGACAACCCGCTTCGGCGGAAGCTTTTATCGGCAAGCGCGCCGAGCTGCTTGCCAACACGCTGACCCGCCGTGCGCCCGCGCTGGCGCAAACGGCGCGTGCATTCAACTGGCCCGCCTGGATAGGCCTCGCATTGCCGGCATTGGCACTCGGCGCTGGCGCGCTGATCGAGCACATCGCCGACCGGCAGCACGTCAACATCCTGGCGTTTCCGCTGTTGGCGATCGTGCTGTGGAATGTCATTGTTTACGCGCTGCTTGCAATCTCATGGGTGCTGCGCGCAACCGGCGCGGACAGGTCGGTGGATCCACGCGGCCCACGGCGCTGGATCACCGCCATCGGAAAGCGCTTGCCGCGCGCCAACTCCGAGCCCGTGGCGACGGCCATTGATGCTTTTGTCTCACAGTGGAGCACTCGGGTGGCATCGCTGATGGCCGCGCGTGCGGCCCGCGTGCTGCATCTGGCTGCAGCACTCTTTGCGATCGGAGCAATCGGTGGACTGTACGTGCGCGGGCTGGTATTCGAGTACCGGGCCGGTTGGGAAAGCACGTTTCTCGACGCACCAGCCGTGCACGCAATCCTTTCGTTGTTTCTTTCACCCGCCGCGCACTGGATCGGCATGCCGTTTCCAGGTGTCGATGAAGTTGCCGCGATGCGGTTTGCCAGTGGCGCGCCAAATGCCGCCTCAGCCAACGCAGCGCGCTGGATTCATCTCTACGCGATCACGGTGGCAGCGGTTGTCGTCGTGCCGCGACTCGTGCTGGCGCTCGTGGCACGACTGCACGAGCAACGCCGGATGAATGCGTTTTCGTTCGACATGCACGAACCCTACTTTCGTCGCCTTACGGGCTCATTTGGCGGTGCGCCTGTTTCGGTGCGCGTAATTCCGTACAGCTTTACCGTCGATGAGGCCGCGCACGATGGTTTGCGAACGATTGCTCGCGCCTTGCTAGGAGACGAGGCTGCAGTCATGCTGCACGCACCGGTGGCGTTTGGCGCCGAAGAGAGCATCAATGATGCGTTGATCAAGGCAACTCAGCCGGCGGCGTTGACGCTGGCGCTTTTCAGTCTCGCTGCAACGCCAGAGCCCGAAAATCACGGCGTGTTTTTAAAGATGCTGCGCTCAACACTTGGATCGCAACCCGCGGTGCTGGTTGACGAATCGGGTTATCGGCAACGGCTGGGCTCCGACAGCAGTGCGGAGCGCCGTCTAGCCGAGCGGCGCGATGCATGGCGATATTTTTGCAAGACTGTCGGCACCGACGTCGTTTTCAACGATCTCTCGGCGCCAGACCTTGCCGCGATCGAGCGCGATTTCGAGCACGCAGTTTCGGCGACACCCGCGGCATCGGATCGATGACCGCCGACAGCGCCACCATCGAGATCACGTTGATCTCGCACACCAACGCGGGCAAGACCACGCTTGCACGCACGCTCCTTGGCCGTGACATCGGCGAGGTGCGCGACGCACCGCATGTCACCGAGATCGCCGAAGCACACACACTATTGCAGACAGAAGCGGGCGATGTGATGCGGCTGTGGGACACGCCGGGCTTTGGCGATTCCGCGCGCCTCGTGCAGCGGCTGCGGCTCGCCGACAACCCGATTGGCTGGCTGCTGCGCGAAGTGTGGGATCGATATCTCGATCGCCCGTTTTGGTGCAGCCAGCAGGCCGTGCGCGCCGCTCGCGACAGTTCAGACGTGCTTCTGTATCTGGTCAGCGCCGCAGAAGACCCGCGCGATGCAGGGTATGTAGGCTACGAGGCGCAGGTGCTGCAGTGGGTCGATAAGCCCGTTGTTGTGTTGTTGAATCAGGTCGGCCCACCGCGTCCCGCGATTGAGGAACAGGCCGACGCTCAGCGCTGGTCCGCGCATCTGAAAACGCTCGGCGTGGAGAGCGACGTGCTGACGCTCGATGCTTTTGCACGGTGCTGGGTGCAGGAGCGTGTGCTGCTCGATACCGTCGGCCGCCACTTGCCCGAGCACAAGCGCGCGGCGCACGCGCGCCTGGTCGAAACGTGGACGACGCGCAATGTCGAGCGCTTCGTCGAATCGATGCGAACGCTCGCCGAGCAACTCGCGCACGCGGCGTGCGACCGCGAGCCGGTCACCTTGCCGGTGACGAGCGCGATGCAAAAGTTGATGCATTCAGTCGGACTCAAGCATGCTGAACGAGACGCCGCGCACGAGCGTGCGATGAAGACATTGGCCGAGCGTCTGGAAACGCGCATACGCGGCGCGACTGACGCGCTCACTGCGCTGCACGGACTCGACGGTAACGCCGCACAGACTGTGCTGGATCGGCTGCGCACCCATTTTTCGGTTCAGCAGAAGGTTGACGAGGGCCGCAGCGCGCTGTTCGGCAGCGTCATCATGGGCGCGTTAACCGGGCTCAAGGCCGACATTGCGACCGGCGGACTGACGCTGGGCGGCGGCATGCTGGCCGGCGGGTTGATCGGCGGGTTGACGGGCGCGGGCGTGGCGCGCGGCATGAACCGGCTGGCGCGCGCCGAACATCCTGAAGTGCGCTGGTCGTCAGATTTTCTTGATGCCCTTGCGCGCTCGAGTGTGCTGCGTTACCTGGCCGTTGCGCATTTCGGGCGTGGCCGCGGTAGGTATGTTGAAGGCGAAGCGCCTGCTTTCTGGCGCGAGGAAGTCGAGCAGCAGCATGCGGCGCAAGCGACAAACTTACGCGCGGTATGGGATACCGCTGTGGCAACACCGATATGCGACGAACTTGTCAGCGCACTACATGATGCCGTTCAAAAAACAACCGTGGCGACGCTTCAGCGCTTGTATCCGGCGACCGTACCCGAGCAACTTCTAGCCAAGTCGCGCTAGCGTTTGGGAAAGTGGCACGCCGTTTGCATCGGATAGCGCACGGGGCCGACCCCGCTATCAGGAGAACGCCATGAATAAAGATCAGGTCAAAGGCCGCACCAATACGGTGACCGGCAAGATCAAGGAAGAAGTGGGCAAGGCCAGCGGAGATACCGATCTGCAGGTCAAAGGCACAGTCGAGAAGGCGGGCGGAAAAGTCCGCTCTGCCTATGGCGACATCAAGAGCGATGTGAAGAAGGCAACCCGCTAACCGCGCGGCGGCGATTTCGCCGCCGGCTGCCTGCCGTACCGATTCACCCACGCGTGCAGGGCCACTTGCTCACATTTGAGGAGCGGTCGACCCTGCCGCCCGACGCATCGCAGGTACTGCGCGACGGGTGCATGTTCGCGCGCTAGCTTCAATAAAGGCGCAGCTTCGCGCAGCGTGACGTCACTGTATTGCTGGCGCGTGTCAGCAATACCTTCGACTGCGCGCTCGATCGCCCATCGCCCGTAGACGTATGCCGTCACTACAATCAGCGCGAGCGGGACGCTCGCGACACCAAAGAAGGTCGAGCCGCCAGAGTCAGCTAGATCAAAGGCAGCGCCGACACCCGCGGCCCATGCCAAAAACATTCCCGCGCCAAGAAAATGAACCACGCGCGCACGGCGCTCACGCTCTCGCCACGCGCATGCCTCCTTAATTCGCTGCTGATCGAGCCGCGCTTGGTCGGGCGGGAATGCGAGCACGTCAATTGCGCGCGCCGGGCCGGAAGCGCGAA